>DAIQNP010000273.1:0-3928 GCA_036788335.1 Erythrobacter sp. | reverse complement strand
TGAGAGCGAGAAGCGGACGTACAGCATCACCGCGAGGCGGAAGATCTCGGGGCTGGTCTTGAACCACTTGAACGGGTTGGGTTTGGGCATGACGGAACGCTACTCCGCCCCTGCCCAGCCTCAAGCCAGGATTGGCTGACAGCGCCCCAACACGCGCCAAGGCACCGGAATCGCGACGCGAATTCCGGGGGAAACGGTAATTATATCAGGGGGTTAGGTCGGTGGCGGAGACGAAGTCCTTCCTTAGCGGGCAGAAATTGCGATAAGATACTGGTAGTAAGCCTAAATCATTCGTACCGTGCAGCAGGATGTGCAGCAAGTTGTGCAGCAGCCAGGACGTGCTTGTGCTTGCGGGCCAGTCCTTGATGGCTCGACTTCTGCACATTGAACGGGCCCCACCATCTTAGCTCCCGGCCCTAAGCCGCCGGTCGTGGGGCGCCGCTTTGTGTCTGCCTCAGACCGGCCGCTCAGGCTTGCCGCAGCAATCTTCGCAGGTCGTGCGCCCCCGCTCATTTGCACATAACCTGCACGAGGCCCACGCAGTATCTGCATGGGACACGCCGCAGCTTGCATCGCAAACTATGCGGAGCAAACACATGACGAAAACCCTATTGAGCCCGGGCGTGCCGTGGCGCTTGGCACGCGTTGGCTGGTGGCTCGACGCCCCGCCGCCCGATACAGTTGACAATACAGTAGTCGCGCCCTCCCGCCTGCCGCACTGGGCGGGGCTTCTTTCGCTTGTCGTGCTGGCCGACTGGCTGTTCTGGGACCGCAGCCCCGGCCTCTCGCTTGCGGTTTTTGCGGTGGCGATCTTTGCAGTTGCCAGTGCCGACATCCGACCTCGCCGTGCACTGTCGCGGCCCGCCCTCCTTCTCCTACTTGCGGCAGCTCCAGTGGTCGAACACGTTCAGGCGCTGTCCGTGATCCTATTGGCACTGGGTCTTGCTGGAGCGCTGATCTGGACGCGCCGGTTTGAGATGTCGCCAGAGGAAGTGGCTGGCGGAGTAGTGGCCTTCTCGTGTCGCCTGCCCGGTCTCTGGCTCTTGCCTCTCTCCCCCCACCACGGGCTGATCATGCGTGCCATTCGGAGCCCGCAAGAGCGTGGTGCCCCGCAACGACTGCTGCGCGACTGGGCCTTTCCTTTGGCCGGGGGACTGATCCTTGTTGCGCTGATGATGCAGGCGAATCCCGTTCTGGCACGGTTGTTAAGCCTCGATCTCGACCTTTGGACGATGGTATCGCGCGCACTATTCTGGATCGCGGTGGCGTTCTTCATCGCGCCCTTTCTTGCCCGCGACCTTCCCGAACCAGTCAGATTGCCGGGCGCAATTCCAGTGCCGATGGCATGGCTTGGTCTCAACCCGGCCTCGGTGCTGCGGGCGTTGCTGCTATTCAACGCCGTGGTCGGGGTGCAGACGGCAACAGATGTCTCGATCCTGACCTTCGGCGCAACCCTGCCGGAGGGGATGAGCATGGCCGAATATGCCCATCGTGGCGCCTATCCACTTCTGGCCACAGCGTTTCTGGCGGGGGCTTTCGCGCTGGCGGCGCGGCCCTTCCTTGGCGAGCATCGCGCCATCCGGCCTTTGCTGTTGCTATGGCTCTTGCAGAACATGGTGCTATGCGGTGCCGCGATGCTTCGGCTTGAGCATTACATCGATGCCTTCGGGCTGACCTACCTGCGGCTCTACGCTCTAATCTGGATGGGTCTCGTCGCGGCTGGTCTTAGCCTCGTGGCTGTTCAGATGCTGCGCGAACGGCCCAATCTGTGGCTGGTAACACGTTGCAGCGCGCTCGGCCTCGCGACGCTTTATGTCTGTTCCTTCCTGAACTTCGCGCAGATCATTGCGGCGCAAAACCTTGCCCGGCCGAACTTCGATGCTGGTTATGTCTGCAGCCTTGGTCCGATGGCTCATGGCGCTCTTCGTGCCGCCGTCGCCGCGCGTCCCGACCTTCGCATCGAGCGCCTGCGTTCCTGCGCGATTGTCTTACCGCCGACCGTCGTGGGCTGGCGGGATTGGGGGTTCCGTTCATGGCAAGTCAGCCGCTACGCTGCGACAATGGCAAGGGTGGAGCGGAGGGAATGAAGATCCTGATCGTCGATGACGATCCTCGGCTGCGCGAACTGGTGCGGATTGCGCTGGAACGGGCCAGCTTTGCTACGCTAACCGCTGCCGATGGAAGAAGCGCTCTGATCCACGCCGCCCGCGAAGCCCCCGACCTGATCGTGCTCGATATCGGACTGCCCGAAATGGACGGTTTCGAAGTCTGTCGCCGTATCCGCGCTGCGTCAGAAGTGCCAATCTTGTTTCTGACCGCCCGAGACGACGAGATAGACCGCATCCTGGGCCTTGAGCTTGGGGCCGACGATTATGTGACAAAGCCGTTCTCGCCCCGTGAACTTGTGGCGCGCGTCCGAGCCATCATGAAGCGTACAAGGGGCGTTGGCACGGATCAGACGCTTATGCGTGGCCGGGTCGTACTTGATCTGCGTGCGCGCTTGTGCCGGGTGAGCGGCGGAGAGATCGCGCTGACGGCGACCGAATTCGACATCCTCGCGCGTCTGATGGCCGAGCCTGACCGGCTGCTGCCACGACCCGCGCTAATCGCGGCGCTGTGGGGGGCGAACAGCACCGTTTCTGATCGAACTCTGGACAGCCACCTGCGCAATCTGCGCCGCAAACTCGGCGAGGTGGGCGGTCAGAGCGTGATCGAGACGGTCCATGGGCAGGGGATACGGCTGGGGGCCTGCGGATGAACCGCCGCTGGCGCCCCTCGCTCGCCTTCGTCCTGGCCGGCGCGCTTGCGACCACGTTGGGGCTATCGCTCGCGGGATTGTTCGCCTTGCGCTACCTTGGGCCAGCGATGGGGTTTCGTTCCGCAGCACTGATGCTGGCGCTGGCTATCACCGCCGCCACCGCCCTGCTGGGCTGGCTGCTCTTGCGGCTGCTATTGCGGCCGATCCGGGCGCTGGAAGCCTATGCGAGAGCGCAGGAGCTTGCCGATCCGGCCCCGCCGCCCGCGCATTTCGGCACAAGCGAAACCGCGGCGACGGCCGCCCGCGTCATCGCCATGGCCGAGGCGCTACGCGACCGCGAGGCGACGATCCGCGCCTTTACCGATCATGTGACGCATGAACTGAAAACCCCCGTTGCGGCAATCCGGGCCGCGGCCGAGCTGCTCGAAGACGGTGGGGGATTGTCGCACGAAGATGTCCGCCTGCTTCGCGAAATCGACGGCGCAAGGATGCAGATCGAGGCGCAGCTTGCGGCCCTGCGCCAAGCCGCGCAGGCGCGTGAGGTCCGGCATCTGGGCCAGTCGCGGCTGGCAGATATCGTTCCGGGACTGTCAGCCGAATTTCCCGGCCAGACGCTTTCGCTTGGGGGCGAAACGCTCCTCATGCCGATTGCCGCCGAGGGGATGGCAATCGTCCTGCGACAACTCTTGCGCAACGCCGCAGAACACGGCGCGCGCCATGTCACGCTTTCCGCGAGCGCTGTCGAAGGCGGGGTGACGCTCGACATCAGCGACGACGGCTTCGGCATTTCGCCAGGCAACGAAGCGAAGGTCTTCGAGCCCTTCTTCACCACCCACCGAGAAGCGGGTGGCACCGGCATGGGTCTGACCGTGGTACGAAACCTGCTGGCCGCCCATCGCGCGGGGATCACCTTGGTTTCTGGCGAACCCACCCGGTTCCATGTTTTCTTTCACGCAGAACTAACCGGCTGAGACCCGCCTTGCGCAAACTGAGCCGCAGAAATTTGGTAGGGATGCTCCGGATGATGGCTTCTTTGGTCTCGCCGTAGGCGTGATGCCGCGTCGACACAAAGCGGCTTCCTGCTCCTTACGCTTGCGGGCGAAGAGCGGCGCACCCGGCCCATTTCGGACCGTCAACCGGGGTGCGGCATGTGTTGGGCTGTCGACATGG
>DAIQNP010000272.1:0-3933 GCA_036788335.1 Erythrobacter sp. | reverse complement strand
TCGGCTCGATATAGGTCGCGTCGGCGAACTCGGGATCGGTCATGATCGTCGCCGGATTGGAGTTGACGAGGATGACGCGGTAGCCCTCCTCCTTCAACGCCTTGATCGCCTGCGTGCCGGAGTAATCGAACTCGCACGCCTGCCCGATGATGATCGGGCCAGCGCCGATGACGAGGATGGAGGATATGTCGGTGCGTCTGGGCATCAGGAGTCCTGCTCGGAAAAGGCGGTGGTCAGGCGGGTGTAGCGATTAACGAACGGCAGCACGTCGGGCTTGGATGCCCCGCGGCCGAAGTTGAAGGTGCAGTTGCGGCGGATGTCGATCAGGCGATCACGATCACGGATCATGATATAACTCAGCACGTAATGGGATCGCGGCCCATTGCGGCGACCGATGATGTCAAGCTGTCGGGCGGTGTCGCTGGTCGAGACCTTGCGATCACTATCGATAAAGCCTTGTGCCTTGCGCCTGTCGGCCAGGCTTTTGTGCCGCGCCTCGGGATCGAAGGCTGCCTCGTCGAACGGCGCTTCGGTGGCGACGACGCGGCAATCCATCCGGCCTGCGACGGGATAGCGGCTGTCCTCGTCATGCAGAACCGGCCGCCAGAAGGTGAGCACCGAAATGGCGCTGTCGGGCGAAGCTTCGAGCGAGACCGATCCATCGCCCTGGAAGGCAACGCCCTCAATGATTTGCACGCCGGGCCATTCGGCGACCGGCGGCGGGGTCATGGCGGGATTCTGGGCGAAGGCCGGCGTGGCCGTCATCAACGCCGCAGAAAGAACCATGCCCATTGCAATTCCACCATTGAGATCGGCAAGCAAAGCCGATTGGACTCTAGCGCAGCCCATTCGTGTACCTTCTCCATGCCGAGCGATCGTTCCTCGACCAGGGCCTGCGCGCCATAGCGCATCGCAGGACGAAGTTAATCCGGTGATGGCGAGTTATTCGCTGCCAGACTGCGCCATACGGCCCAGGCTTGCGTGAATTGCGGCTGGCCTGCTTCCGACTGAAGATAGGCGCGCACCGTCACCGTCCGGTCCCCGATCTGCTTGGGGATGGACAAGGCATATTCCGGCCCGCCCATGCCGCCTTCAATCATCACCAGCGTGTGCGGGGCAGGGTCATTCTCCTCAGTCACCGCACCCTCGGGCAAGGGCGGGGGCGATGCTGTCCAGATCACGATCTCATCGACCGAACGCAGCAATTGTTCAGGCTTCAATTCGATCGCGCTGTCGCTTGCTGTCACGACCCGTCCTGCGGGCACGCCGAACTGCAGTTCGCCATATGTTTCCATCGTCATTTCAATCGCTTTCCCCTGCGGAGCCGTGCAAGAAGCCGATGCTGCCAAAGTTGCGATTACCGCAATGTCCAACCATTTCACCATCTGATGCCTGCGCCTGTCATATCGCTGAAAGCGCTCCCCACAAAGCCGCCCCAACCTGTCACCACATCATCCCATGGCGCCGAGGTGTATTCCGAACCCAGCGCAGCAACATTGGCAGCAGGCCACCGGCTTGCGTGAAGCAAATAGGCGGCAAAGTCGATTCCGGGGAAGGTTGCGGCGGTTCGCGGCAGGTCGCGCGCTGTCTTGCGCCCCCCCAGATTGGCAACGTGACGGATATACTTGGCAACCGCGAAAATATTGAACTCGTCAGAGGTCAGCAGGGTCGCAATCTGCGTGCGGGTCAGGCTCTGCCTGCGGTTACGGTCGAGCAAGCCCGAAAACAGATCGGTCCGTTCCGCCGTATCGTCCCTGACCTGCCCGAGCCCCAGAGATGTCGTTCGCCGCGCAATCGGATGCGTGGCAGCGGTGTAATCCAGCATATCCTCGTTGGCCGATTGATCGCGCTGTTCGGCCAGAATGATGGCACCGATCACTTCGGGCGTGAGCCGGTACAATCGCGCCGCTGCGTTCATCACCGCTGCACGCGATGGCCGTCCGTTGAGGTAGATCGGCGCAAATATGGTCGAAATCGGCAAACTGGTAACGCGCATTGCCTGCGCAAGCCGTTCGCGCCCTGATCTTGGCAGGGTCAAAGCGGCAGAAAGCGGGTTGGAATAGTCACGCGAAACCGGACCGGAATTGGCGGGATTGGGCTGGGGATTGGTCTTCTGTTCCCACAAGATCTGCGCCTGATCAGCCACCGGAACCCTGCGATCGAAAACGTCGCGCCCTGTCGCCCCGCTACCGGAAAAGGACGCAGTCGGCGCAGTCGGCACGGTGGCAGTGGTCGAGACTGGCCCGGCACCGACATTCAGCACCCGGTTGGCGCGCATGCTCCCTGCAAGATTGCGCGCGATAGCAAAGGCCTGATCGCTTCTGCGGAACGTCTGCTGCAACAGCGCCGCATCGGGATCGGCAAACCGCAGCCCTTGCAGCTTCGCTTCGATGAGGCGGGACGAAGCAGCATCGGCCCGCGCCGCCAGCACCATGACCAGATCGAACATCGACGGCGTGACCGGCTGGCCGTAATAGCGCATCAAAAGATCGCGCAGGTAATCCAGCGAATTGAGCTGCGTGATCGTGGCGTCGAACTGCGGATCGTTCTTCAACAGCGTGACAGCGCGGGCCTTGTCATCATTGGTGACCCACCGGAAGAAGTCTCCCAGTTCAAGAAGTCTTATGACCTGGTCGCCAACAGCTGTCATGGGTTCTGGTGTCCTTCACGGTCAGTCATGCACTGATGCTATCGGTTTTGGCTTGTTTTTTGAAGGCCATTCGCTGGTGGGGCATCGTGATCGGGTGTGCGGCCGATTTCAGGCCGTCGCCGGGGAATTGCCATTGTAAATCAGGCGAGCCTTACCCCAGTCCCCCGACGAATTTCTCGAACAGATAAAAGCTATCTTGCGGCCCCGGTGACGCTTCGGGGTGATATTGCACCGCGAAGGCGCGCTTGCCCTTGATCGCGATCCCGCAATTCGTGCCATCGAACAGCGACACGTGGGTCTGCTCCACCCCCTCCGGCAAGGTCGCCGCGTCCACCGCGAAACCGTGGTTCATCGAGGTGATCTCGACCAGGCCCGAGGTCTCCCCCCAGCTTGCCCCCACGCGCTGGACAGGGTGGTTCGCGCCGCGGTGGCCCTGGTGCATCTTGATCGTCTTCGCCCCGGCCGCCAGCGCCAGCAGCTGGTGGCCGAGGCAGATGCCGAAGATCGGCACATCCGCCTTCAGCAACGCCGCGATCACCGGCACCGCATATTCCCCCGTCGCCGCCGGATCACCCGGACCATTGGACAGGAACACGCCATCAGGAGTCAGCGCGATCACCTCGTCGAAGCTCGTCTTCGCAGGCACCACCGTCACCCGCGCTCCGGCCTTGACCAAGTTGCGGAAAATATTGTCCTTCGATCCGTAGTCGATGGCGACCACGTGCGGCTTGGCATCGCGCGCCGCCCGCCCGTAACCGAAGCCGAGCCGCCAGTATCCGCCCTCCCAGCTTTCGTGCTTGTCGCGGGTGACCCGCACGGCAAGGTCCATACCCTCCAGCCCCGGCCATTCGCGCGCGCGCTTCAGCAGCGCATCGAGATCGAACTTGCCGTCGGGCGCATGGGCGATCACCGCATTGGGGGCGCCGTTCGTGCGAAGGCGGCGGGTCAGAGCGCGGGTGTCGACCCCCGCCAATCCGATCTTGCCGTTGCGCACCAGCCACTCGGCGAATTTCTCGACCGAACGGAAGTTGGATGGCTCGGTCACATCCTCGCGCACGATGCAGCCGACCGCGCCTTCGACCTTGCTTTCGACGTCTTCGCCATTGGCACCGACATTGCCGATATGCGGGAAGGTGAAGGTGACGATTTGCGCAGCGTAAGAGGGATCGGTCATCACCTCCTGATAGCCGGTCATCGCGGTGTTGAAGCACACCTCGCCCACCGCCGAGCCGACCGCGCCAAACCCGCGTCCCCAGATCACCGTGCCATCGGCCAGCACAAGG
>DAIQNP010000271.1:0-3945 GCA_036788335.1 Erythrobacter sp. | reverse complement strand
TCCGAAGGGACGCGGGTGATCAAGGGCGCAGGCTCGTTCCGGGTCGGCGACCGTCCGCAGGTCGCCTCCGACCGCTTCGCCTCGCTCACCCGCAAGCGTGCCGCCAGCCGTGTGCGCACCGGGGCGGTGCGCGGCGAACCCGATCAGGGCGTGACCAATCCCAGCCTGTGGTATGTCGATGTCAATCGTCCGGGCACGGTGTGTCTTTACGATTTGGCGACCGTGCGCCTGTGGCGTGAGGCGAGCGAGGGCACCTCAACCTATCGTATCACCGATGCTGCTGGCGCGAACTTCGTCGATGTAACCTTCGACGACACAGTGACAGTCGCCGCGCTCGACCCGGCCAGATTGCCGATAACCGAAGGCGGGCAATACATGATCACCGGGCCGGACGGCACGACCAGCGCCGCGATCAATATCGCCTTGCTGGCCGAGGAATTCACCGAGCCCGAAGCGCTCGCCGATGCGCTGATCGCCAAGGGCTGTTCGGTCCAGCTGGAAACGCTGGCCACCACGCTGGAAGCGGCGGCGGTGCTGGGCGGCTGATCCTTTCGGGGCAGGCCTTGATACTGCATTGTCGGTTGCATCGCAGGCGCAAGCTTGTGACAAGCGGGCGGCGGCAGCTTTGGGGAAAGAACAGGAGTCGGCAGGGGCGCAAGGACGCGCGGGCTGATGGCAGGGCAAGGCCGCCTTTGTGCACCCGGTTGATCCGGTGCGTTTGGCGGCACGGACGTAGGGCACATCTCGGGGGGAGATGGGATGACGGGAGTTCTGGCGGGATGGGTTGCTGGCTTGCATTGCAGGCCGCGCGCCCTGCGTGTCCTTGCCGTGATCGGCCTTGCCGCGCTCTACCCGGCTTCGGGCGCCATCGGGAACCCCACCTTCGAAGGCGTGGCGAGCTGCGCCGGATCGACCTGTCACGGCCGCGCCGAAGGCAATGGCGCGGTTGTCAGGCAGGACGAGATTGCGACCTGGCAGGAACCCTCCTCTCCCGGCGGCGCACACAGCCGCGCCTTTGCCGTGCTCGGCGGACGGCGCGGCCAGCAGATCGCCGCCAGCTTGGGGCTCGGCAACGCGCAAGGTGCCCCGGCGTGTCTCGGCTGCCATGCGACCTATGCGCCGGCCGGCCAGCGCGGCGCGAAGTTCACGCTCGCCGACGGGGTGGGCTGCGAAAGCTGCCACGGCGCGTCCGGACGCGGCGGCGGCGGCGGCGGCTGGCTGGCGGAACATTATGCGCTGCCCGCCACCCATGCCTCGAACGTCGCGGCGGGCCTGATCCCGCTCGACAATGCGCGCGTCCGGGCCAATGTCTGCCTCGATTGCCACTATGGCTCGGACAAGCCGGGGCAATTCGTTACCCACGCGATGATGGCGGCAGGCCACCCGCGCATTTCGTTCGAGCTCGACTTGTTCAGCGCGTTGCAGCAGCATCACAATATTGACGCGGACTACACCGCCCGCAAGACAGCGCCCGATCCGGTGCGATTCTGGGCGGTCGGGCAGGCGGAAGCGGTGCGCCGCGCCACCAGCCTGTTCGCCCAGCCGAGGTTCGCGATGGAGGGGGCGTTCCCGCAGTTCACCTTCTACGACTGCCATTCGTGCCATCGCACCATCACCGACGGCCCGGCGCGCAAGCTGACCTTCGAGACCAACCCCGGCCGCCCGATCCCGTTCGGCAATCCGCCCTTCAATGATGAGAACATCATCATGCTCTCGGCGGTCGCGGGCGCGCTGGTTCCCGGCGAGGCGCGCGCGTTCCAGACCGCCAGTCGCGATTTCCACGCGGCGATGGCTGCAAACCCCGGTGAGGCGCGTGCCGCCGCGCAGGCGCTGTCGGGCCGGGCCGGGGCACTGGCCGAGGCCTTGTCGGGCCGCGCCTATAGCGATGCCGACGCATTCAAGGTGATCGCCATCATCGCGGGCGAGGCGACGCGTCCGCGCTTTACCGATTACGCCGGATCGGTGCAGGCGGTGATGGCGGTCGACACGCTGCTCAATGCGCTGGTCAGCCAGGGGCGGGTGACGCAGGGCGCAGCGGCGGGAATCCGCGCTGACATCGCCCGCGCCTACCGCGCCGTGGACGAGCCCAATGTCTACCGTCCGGCAGACTTCCGCAGCGCGCTCCAATCGGCGGCCGGTGCGATCGGCAGGCTGCAATAGCCATGCGGCGCGGGGGGACATTCTGGCTGGCAGCAGGGGCGCTGCTGCTGGCGTCCTGCGGGGGCGAGGACAATCCTTCGAGCAATGGCGGTGCCACCGGAGCCGGCCCGCCGCCGCCGCCGCCGCCGCCTGCGGGCAGCGTCTATTCGGTGCCGCCTGCGAACAGCCTGAGCAGCGCGGACGTCGGCACGATCATCGCTCAGGCCGCGACCGAGGCACGCGCCCGCAATGCCGCCGCGACTATCGCGGTGACCGACCGGGTGGGCAATGTGCTCGCCGTGTTCGCCATGCCGGGCGCTGCTGCCACCGCGCAAATCCCTTCGGCGCCGGATGGCAGCAACAATGACGCGCAGGGCCTGACCATCCCCAGCGCCGCTGCTGCCATCGCCAAGGCCATCACCGGGGCTTACCTGTCAAGCGGCGGAAATGCCTTTTCCAGCCGCACGGCGAGCTTTATCGTGCAGGAGCATTTCCCGCCCGCGCCCTCCACCGTGGGACTCGAGAGCGGGCCATTGTTCGGGGTGCAGTTCAGCCAGCTGCCGTGCAGTGATCTTGCCGCGCGGGCGAGCGACGGGCTGATCGGGCCGAAGCGCTCCCCGCTCGGCCTCGCGGCTGATCCGGGCGGCTTTCCGCTCTACCGGGACGGCGTGGTCGTCGGCGGCGTGGGGGTGATGGCAGACGGAGTTTACGGCTTCGATCCCAATGTGCTCGACCGCGATGCTGATCTGGACGAGGCGATTGCGCTGTCGGGCACGGTGGGCTTCGAAGCGCCGATCGCGATCCGCGCCGACCGTATCACCGCTGACGGTACGTCGCTGCGCTACACGGACATCGAATATCCGCAGATCGGCGCGGTCGCAGGCGCAAACTTCGCGGGCACGGCAGGCGCACTGGTGCCGGTGACGGGCTATTACAGCGGCGCTGGCCTGCTGGCGGGCAGTGCCTATGGCACTGAAGCTTCGGGTATCCGGGCATCGACTGCGAGCGAATTCGCGATCCGCGATGCTTTCGTGCTGTCGGACGGTGCCGGCGCGAACCGTTTCCCGGTGCGCGGCGGGACCGACGCGAGCGATGTCGCCGCACCGATCACCGCTGCCGAGGCGCGGGTGATCCTCGAAGAAGCCTTCGCCGTGATGAGCCGGGCGCGGGCGCAAATTCGCCAGCCGCTCGACAGCCGCGCGCAGGTGACGATCAGCCTGGTCGAAACGCGCGGGGGCGTGCTGGGCATCGTACGATCGCCCGATGCGCCGATCTTCGGGATCGACGTCAGCTTGCAAAAGGCGCGCACCGCCAATTTCTTCTCGGGCACCTTTGCTGCCAACGAATTGCTGGTGACCAGCGGTGAAGTGCCTGAATTTGTCGCGCACACCCGCACGTTCCTCGGTGACCCGCAAGCGTTGACCGGCAGCCACGCCTTCTCCGACCGCGCGGGCGGCAACCTGTCGCGGCCTTTCTTCCCCGATGGCGAGGTGGGGCAGCCCCATGGGCCATTTTCGCGCCCGATCACGCAGTTCAACCCGTTCTCTACGGGTCTGCAAAGTGCGCTGATCGTCGGCAATCTGGCACAGCATCTGGGCTTTGTCACAGGAGCTAGCGCCGCCGACACGCCGCGCAGTTGCACGGGCCTGCCGCAGGTCACGCCGGGCGCGACCCGGCTCGACAACGGCATCCAGATTTTCCCCGGATCGGTCCCGATCTATCGGGGCAATGTGCTGGTCGGCGGCATCGGCGTGTCGGGGGACGGGATCGATCAGGACGACATGATCAGCTTCCTCGGCCTGCACA
>DAIQNP010000270.1:0-3960 GCA_036788335.1 Erythrobacter sp. | reverse complement strand
CGAGCCGCTGGCAAGCTATTCTACCGTCACGGATTTGGCGAGGTTGCGCGGCTGATCGACATCGGTGCCCTTCACCACTGCAACGTGATAGGCCAGCAGTTGCACGGGAATGGCGTAGACCAGCGGCGCAATCAGCGGGTGCACCACGGGCATCTCGATCGTGGCGATGCAGCCTTCGCCGGCCTCTGCAATGCCCTTGGCGTCGGAGATCAGTAATACCTGACCGCCGCGGGCGCGCACCTCTTCCATGTTCGAGACGGTCTTTTCGAACAGCGGCCCGGAGGGCGCGATCACCACCACCGGCACGTGCTCATCGATCAAGGCAATAGGGCCATGCTTCATCTCGCCACTTGCATAACCTTCAGCGTGAATATAGCTGATTTCCTTGAGTTTAAGCGCGCCTTCCAGCGCTAGGGGATAATCCTGTCCGCGCCCGAGATACAATACGTCGCGCGCCGGAGCGATCAGCGGCGCGATCGCCGCAATATTGTCGTCGTGATCAAGCGCAGCGTTCAGCGCGGCCGGCGTTTCGAGCAGGTGGCGCACGATCTCGGCTTCCTGGTCGCGCGTCAACCGGCCTTTCCTGACCGCCATATGCGCCGCGAGCGCGGCGAGCACGGCCAACTGGCAGGTGAACGCCTTGGTCGAGGCAACGCCAATTTCCGGTCCTGCATGGGTCGGCAACAACAAGTCCGCCTCGCGCGCCATCGTGCTGGTCGGCACGTTGACCACCACCGCAATGGTCTGGCCGTTGGCCTTGCAATGGCGCAACGCGGCAAGCGTGTCGGCGGTCTCCCCGCTCTGAGAGATGAACAGTGCCAGACCGCCGTCTTCCAGAACCGGATCGCGGTAACGGAATTCCGAGGCGACATCGATATCGACCGGCACGCGAGCGAATTGCTCGAACCAGTATTTCGCCACCATCCCGGCATAGAATGACGTGCCGCAGGCGACGATCGTCAGGCGGCGGACGCTCGACAGGTCGAAATCGAATTGTGGCAGCGCCACCGAATTGTCCGACCGCCGAAGATAGGAGGCAAGCGTCTGGGCGACCACGGTCGGCTGCTCGAAGATCTCCTTCTGCATGAAATGACGGTAATTGCCCTTTTCCACCGCCGCCGCCGATGCTCCCGAAGCGCGGATTTCGCGGGTCACAGGCGTATTTTCGGCGTCGAAGATTTCGAGACTGTCGCGCCGGATCACCACCCAGTCGCCTTCCTCAAGATAGCTGATGCGCTGTGTCAGGGGCGCGAGCGCGAGCGCGTCGGAGCCGAGATACATCTCCGCGTCCGCCCCTTCCGGCCCGTAACCCACCACCAATGGCGAGCCGAGCCGCGCGCCGATCAGCAGATCGGGGTGCGAACGGAATGCTATCGCAAGTGCAAAGGCCCCGCGAAGACGCGGCAACACGGCGCGTACGGCTGCAGCCGGATCGGCCCCGCCCTCGATCTCGGCCGAAATCAGGTGCGCGACCACCTCGCTATCGGTTTCGCTTTCGAAGATCCGGCCACGCCCAGCCAGATCGGCACGCAGTTCCTTGAAGTTCTCGATGATGCCATTGTGGACAATCGCGACTTCGGCGGTGGCATGGGGATGGGCGTTGTTCGCGGTCGGAGCGCCGTGGGTGGCCCAGCGGGTGTGGGCGATGCCGACGGTGCCGGGAGCGGGCTGTTCGCCCAGCACGCGGACGAGGTTGGCAAGACGCCCTTCCGCGCGGCGGCGCACCAGCGCTTCATCATGCAGCGTGCAGACACCGGCGCTGTCATATCCGCGGTATTCCATCCGCTTGAGGCCTTCGACCAGTCGCTCGGCCACGGCGCTGGTGCCCACAATCCCGATGATGCCGCACATGTCCGTCGCTTCTCCTCGATGTCTTGCGCCATGCTCTAGCGGTCAGCGCTTCATGGGCAAGCCCCCGCGGGCGCCGATGCGGCTCTGTCCGGCGCGCCATAGGTACAGCCCGGCCGCGATGATCAGCCCGGCACCCAGCAAAGTGTAGCCATCGGGGCGGTCGCCGAACCACCACCAGCCCAGCCCGATCGCCACCAGCATCTGCACATAGATCGCAGGCGCGACCTGCGCCGCTCCGGCGCGCGCCGTGCCGACATACGCGAGCCAGTGCGCGCTCGACGCGGTGACCGCGACCACCGCGCAGCGTGCGACGATGTCCCAGCTCGGCCACCCGAAATCGAGCGCCGGAACGCCAGACAGCTTGGCGCCGGCCGCTGCCACCAGCAGGATCGGCGCGCAGATTCCGGCAATGAACACCTGCATCGAGAGCGCGCTCCCCTGCCCGGCGCTGGCCCGGTTGGCGACCATCATCAGCGCGAAGAACACCGCCGAGATCAGCGGCAGCAGCGCCGCCAGCCCGAGCTCGGCCAGGTTGGGGCGCAGCACGATGGCGACCCCGGTCAGCGCCACTGCCGAGGTCAGCCAAACGCGCCGGTGGACCGTCTCGCCCAGCAGCAACCCGGCCAGAAGCTGGGTCAGCACCGGTGACAGGAACGCAATCGCCATAGCCTCGGCCAGCGGCATCAGGTGCACCGCCGAAAAGAAGCTGACCGAGGCGACCGCGAGGCAGAACCCGCGCCCGACCTGCAACCACGGCTGCACCGGCACGAACGCGCTCGGCCCCTCGCTGCGGAGCAGCAGCAGCGAAAGACCGATTGCGCCGATGGCGAATCGCAGCGCGGCAACGGCAAAAGCAGGCCAGGCGCCGGCCATCGACTTCACCACGGCATCGCCGACCGACAGCATGGCAAAGCCCGCAAGCGCGATGAGCACCCCTTGGCGTTCGTGCGCTGTCATGACCCGATCCGTTCCCGAGGCATGATTGCCCCTGTGCCCCGCTAACCGCCATCGCGCAGGATGCAAAGCCCCGGCAACACGCCGCTGCGATGGCCCGTTCCGGTCCAGCCGCCAGGCCGCCAGCCTTAGGGAAAAAATAAGCTTTCCCTCTTATTCACCAATATTCGAGAGACGCCCTTCGCACGCTTGCGGCAGGTGTCGATAGTGATTGGAAGCCTCGGGGGCTTGGAATGAGCGCATTCGGCAAAAAAGGTAACGCGGGCGGGATGACCCCCGGCGGGAGGCCTGCTTTCGGCGTAGCCCGCCCGATGAAGGGTCCGGGCGGCCGCTCGGCCGACAGCGCCGGCGGCGAGCAGTTTCCGCCGCTGCCGGGCGAAGCCACTGCACCAAAGCCGGCCCCTGCTTCCAGCCGCAGCAACAACACCGCCGACGCGATGGACCGCCTCAACGAGCGCATGTCCGCGATCAACGAAGCCAATTCCGAAGTCGGCGGATTCGAAGCCAGCGTCCACAAGATCAAGGAACAGGTGCTGCCGCGCCTGCTGGAACGGGTCGATCCCGAAGCGGCGGCAACGCTGTCGAAGGAGGAACTTTCCGAAGAATTCCGCCCGATCATCATGGAGGTGCTGGCCGAACTCAAGGTCACGCTGAACCGCCGCGAACAGTTCGCACTGGAAAAGGTGCTGATCGACGAACTGCTCGGCTTCGGGCCGCTCGAAGAACTGCTCAACGATCCTGACATTTCCGATATCATGGTCAATGGCCCCGACCAGACCTATATCGAAAAGAAAGGCAAGCTGGTCATTGCGCCGATCCGGTTCCGTGACGAACAGCACCTGTTCCAGATTGCGCAGCGCATCGTGAACCAGGTCGGCCGCCGCGTCGACCAGACCACGCCGCTGGCCGACGCTCGCCTGAAAGACGGTTCGCGTGTGAACGTGATCGTGCCGCCGCTGTCGCTGCGCGGCACCGCGATCTCGATTCGTAAATTCTCCGAAAAGCCGATCACCATCGACATGCTGAAGGAATTCGGCTCGATGTCGGACAAGATGGCCACCGCGCTCAAGATTGCGGGGGCGTGCCGAATGAATATCGTCATCTCGGGCGGTACGGGTTCGGGTAAAACCACCATGCTCAACGCCCTGTCGAAGA
>DAIQNP010000269.1:0-3963 GCA_036788335.1 Erythrobacter sp. | reverse complement strand
TCTATTTCGACCAGTCGCTGGCCTATACCGAAGTGCGCAGCCTGCGCCGCGACCTGCCGCCGGCGCTCCAGCCCCCCCGCTTCTTCGGTGGCGGTCAGCAGGATCACGAGGTGATCGGCCTGTTCGCCAATGCGCAGTTCCAGCTGACCGATGCCTTGTCGGTGATCGGCGGGATTCGCTGGAACCAGGAAACCAAGGATGCGGCCGTCACCTACATCCTGCCGCGCGCGCCCTGCTCGTTCCTCGACGGCACCTGCCCGACCGGGACGACCCCGTTCAACCCGGCGACAGAGACCAATGGCTTCACCGACAAGATCCGGTTCCGTAACGTCTCACCCAAGGTCGGCCTGCAGTACGAATTCGCCGACAGCCAGATCTATGCCCACTGGAGCCGCGGTTTCCGTTCGGGCGGCTACAATTTCCGCATCACCAACGTAGCGGTGTTCAACCGCGCGTTCAATCAGACCGGGAACCTGGGCTTCGACGAGGAACAGGTCGACAATTACGAAATCGGCGGCAAGTTCCAGACCGCTGACGGTTCGTTCACGATCAATGCGGCGGCCTACATCACCCAGGTCGGCAACATGCAGCGCGAAGTGAACCTCGCCGATCCGGGCGCGGGCGTTGTGCAGAACATCCTCAACACCGCCGATGCCACGATCAAGGGCTTCGAAGCCGAAGCGCGGATGCGGGTGTCGGATTCGCTGTCCTTCAACGCCAATATCGGGATCATCGATGCCAATTACGACGAGGTGCTGTTCGACATCTCGGGTGACGGCGTGATCAATGATGCCGATCTGGCACTGAGCCTGCCGCGCGTCCCGCCGGTGACGGTCGGCGTCGGGTTCATCCATGAACTCTTCTTCGGCGACAGCGCGGTGCTGACCCGCGTGAACTACCAGTACCGCGACCGGGCGGCCTACACCGACGACAACCTCGGCTGGCTGAACGATCTCAGCAATCTGGAAGCCAACATCACCTGGGAGACCCCGGTCGATGGGCTGTCGCTGTCGGTCTATGGCCGCAACCTGCTCGATCAGGTGCAGGAAGGCGGGGACACGCAGGTTCCGTTCGGCGGTCCGAATTCGACCGGCGTGCGCCAGCCGTTCGGCCCGAACCCGACTGCGGGCACCTTCTCGCCGCTGATGCGCGGCCGGAACATCGGGATCGAGGCGCTGTTCGAGTTCTGATGAGCGTTTGAGGCGATCGCCCCTCCGGGCGATCGTCCGCGCGGTGAAACAACAAGGGGCGCTCCGGCAACGGGGCGCCCTTTTCTTTGCTTACGCTCGGGCCTCGCCCCGCGCCCCGAACAGCGCCGTGCCCACCCGCACATGGGTCGCGCCCAGCATCACCGCCGTTTCGTAGTCGCCGCTCATCCCCATGCTGAGGCCGGTCAGCCCGTGATCCGCCGCCAGCCTGGCGAGCAGCGCGAAGAACGGCGCGGCTTCGGTATCGGCCGGGGGAATGCACATCAGCCCGGCGATCGGCACGTCTGCCGCCCGCACCTGCGCCAGGAACGCGGGCAGGTCGGCGATCGGGCAGCCGCCCTTCTGCGCCTCGTCGCCGATATTGACCTGCACGAAACACGGCACGCGTCGCCCGGCCTTGTCCATCGCCTTGGCCAGCGCCTTGAGCAGGCTGGGCCGGTCGAGCCCGTGGATGCAGTCGAACAGCGCCACTGCCTCATCCGCCTTGTTCGATTGCAACTGGCCGATCAGGTGAAGCTCGATGTCGCTGCGACCCTCGCGCAAACCCGGCCACTTGGCCTGCGCTTCCTGCACCCGGTTCTCGCCGAACACGCGCTGGCCGGCATCGATCAGGGGCTGGATCGCCTCGGGGCCATGCGTTTTGCTGACCGCAATCAGGGTGATGTCGGCAGGATCGCGCCGGGCGGGCTTGCTCATCCGGGCGATGTTGGCGCGGACGGTTTCGAGACGGGTGGCTGCATTTTCCATGGTCTGTTCTATAGCGGGCGGGTGACGGATAAGAAGACCCTGCCCGCGGTGTGGCTGATCAGCGATGCGCGCAACGACGCCGGGCTGGAGGCTGCCTTGCGCCGCCTGCCGCATGGGTCGGGGTTGATCTATCGCCATTACCACCTGCCCGATGGCGCGCGGCTGGCGCGGTTTCGCGCGCTGCGGCGGATCGCCCGGAAGCGCGGGCACTGCGTGATTTTGGCCGACAGCGCGGTGACAGCGCGTGAATGGGGCGCCGACGGGATCTATGGCGGCCCGCGTGCGCTGTGGCCGCGGCGGCGCGGGTTGCTCCACCTCGCCACCGCGCACGGCGCCCGCGAGTTGGCGCTGGCCGCGCGGCTGGGGGCGGATGCGGCGCTGCTGTCGCCTGTGTTCCCGACCCGCTCGCATCCCGGTGCGCCGGTGCTGGGGCCGGTGCGCTTCGGCTTGCTGGCACGCGCCGCCCCCTTGCCGGTGATCGCGCTCGGCGGGCTCGATGCAAAGCGAGCGAAGACCCTGAGATGGCCGCGCTGGGCCGCGATTGACGCCTTTGCTTGCTCACGCCTTCCGGCGCGCGGTATCCTCGCTCATGCGACCTGACGGCCGCGTCGCTGCGGACGGCCAGTCGGCCTCGCGGCCTTTCAGGCCGATGATCGCATCATCGCCCCGACGCTCTGTCCTTGACCCGGACGCTTCCCGGATTCATGATGTGTTCCGCCCAGGAGTAAGATGATGGCCAGCCGCGCGATTGCCCCCCGCAAACCTGCCGGTCGCAAGACCGATGCCGAATGGCGCGCGGGCCTGCGCCGGTCGCTGCGCCGCGCAATCCAGATGAGCGGTGCGGGCCTGTTGCTGGGGGCGATGATCTTCCTTGCGCTGGCGCTGGCCAGCTACACCCAGACCGACCCGAGCGGCTCGACCGCCGCCGATCCCGACTCGGTCGCCAACTGGATGGGCGCGAGCGGCGCATGGGTGGCGGACCGGGTGCTGCTGGTGTTCGGCCTGCCCTCGGCGCTGCTGCTGCCGCTGCTCTATGTCTCGGCGCGCAAGCTGTGGCGCGATGTCGAGAACGGGGACGAGCCGGAAAACACTCCGTGGTGGCTGCCCACAGGACTGCTGCTGATCGCGATGACGCTGCTGGCGACCGTGCTGGCGCTGGCCTTTGCCGGGCCGGGCGGGACCTTGCCGGCACAGGCCGGGGGACTGGCCGGCCTGCTTGGCGCAGGCGCGATCGAGGCGGTTGCCGCGCGCTTCGGTGAAGCGGCGCAAGGCTGGGTGATTCTCGGGCTCGGCATGGCCTGTCTGGCGGGCGGCGCGGCGCTCGCCACCCGGATTTTCGCGATCGACTGGCGGGTGCTGCTGAGCCTGCCCGAATTCCTCGGCGGCGGGACGCTCGCCGGATTGGTCCGGCGCATCCCCGGCCTGTCGCGCCGCGATTCGCCCGCGCTCGCCTTTGCCGGCGACGACGAGGATGACGCGCAGGACCGCCCTGCCCGCGCCCGGCGTGCCAGCAAGGCGGTGGCCGATCCGGTGGAAGACGATCGCCCGCGCCGCGCCCCGGAAATCAGCGATCCGTCCGCCCCGCCCAAGCGCGCGCTGCCGACCAAGACCGCGCAGCGCGACATGTTCGCCGCCTTCGACCTGCCCAGCCTCGACCTGCTGGCCGAACCTCCGCAAGACAAGGGCCCCAAGCTCGACAAGATGGCGCTGGAACGCAACGCCCGGCTGCTGGAAAACGTGCTCGACGACTTCAATGTGAAGGGCGAAATCACTGCCGTGCGCACCGGCCCGGTGGTGACGATGTACGAATTGGAACCCGCCCCCGGCATCAAGGCCAGCCGGGTGATCGGTTTGGCCGAAGACATCGCCCGCAACATGAGCGCGATTTCCGCTCGCGTCTCGCCCATTCCGGGCCGCACCGTCATGGGCATCGAACTGCCCAATCAGGACCGGCAGGTGGTGATGCTGAAGGAACTGGCCGCCTGCGCCGATTTTGCCGAGGCCAAGG
>DAIQNP010000268.1:0-3964 GCA_036788335.1 Erythrobacter sp. | reverse complement strand
CCGCCCCGGCCCAGCGTGGTGATGCGGCCATCGTCCGACACGCCCTGGAAACCGGGGATCACCGCGATCACGCCTGCGTCCATCGCCGCAATCAGGCCGGGCGCGTCGATCGCGTCGATCCGCGCCTTGGCATGGGCCTCGATCGTCTGGATCGGCAATTGCCAGCCGAGCCAGCTCCTCGCCTGACAGCCCAGGGCTTGCAGCGTCAGTGCGAGCAGCCCGCTGGTGACCTGTTCGCCGCTGGCCACCACCACGTCATATTCGGCCGGATCATAGAGCGGATTGGCCTCACGGCAAAAATTGACCAGCCGGTCGGTCTCGCCCGCCATCGCGCTCACCACCACTGCCACGGAATCACGTGTCCCGTCGGGCTTGGGCGCGGCCTGGGCGCGCACGATATTGGCCACCCGGCGGATCCGCTCCGTCCCGGCCATCGACGTGCCACCGAATTTCATCACGATCCGGGCCAAATTTGCGCTCCCGCTGGTGAGTGTCCGCGGCGGCTGTTAGGGTGCGTTCATGGGAAACGCAAACGTATCGAATGTAACCATCCGCCCCGAGGAGGCCGATTTCTTCAGCAAGCTGGCGCGCGACTGGTGGAACCCCAGAGGCCCGATGGCGAGCCTGCATCAGGTCAATCCGGTGCGCCTCGCCTTCATCCGCGACGCGGTGGACCGGCATTGGCCGGGGGCTGCGGTGCAGGCCAGGCCGCTGGCGGGCAAGGCGGCGCTGGATATCGGCTGCGGCGCGGGGCTGGTGTGCGAGCCGCTGGCGCGGCTGGGCGGGGACGTGACCGGGGTGGATGCTGCGGCGGAGAATGTCGCGGCGGCGGCGGCCCATGCAGAGATGGTGGGCATCGACATCCGCTACATGGCGGGCGAGGTTGCGGGGCTGGATATCGGCAGTTTCGACCTTGTCACCTGCCTTGAGGTGATCGAGCACGTGGCCGACAAGCCTGCGTTTCTGCGCGATGTCGCGGCGCGACTGGCGCCGGACGGATTGCTGGTGATGTCCACGCCCAACCGCACGGCAACGTCGCGCGTGCTGCTGGTCGGTGCGGCGGAGGCGGTGGGCTATGTCCCCAAAGGCACCCACCACTGGGAGGACTTCGTCACGCCGCAAGAGCTTGAGGCGCTGCTCGCCGATGCGGGCCTGACGGTCACGGCCAAGCGCGGGATCACCTGGCGACCGGGCAAGGGGCTGCACCTGTCGGACGACATGGCGCTGAATTATATCCTGAGCGCGCGGCGGGTTTAGGCCTCTCCGTCACCCCGGCGAAGGCCGGGGCCCAGTAAGGCAATGGGCGGCGCTTGTCGCTCTGGGTCCCGGCCTGCGCCGGGATGACAACTAGGGGCAGTCCCGCCCCTTCAGCGCCCCATCGCTGAACACGCCCGCAACCCCGGCCGCCTTCAGCATCGCCGCCAGCGTCACGTCCCCGCACCCCCTGCCCTTGGGATCATCGCCGCTGCGCAAGGCTGGCGGCAGGAAATCGTTCTCAGGCCGCACGGTCCAGGCGTGCACCGCCAAACCCGCCGCCGAGGCATCGGTCACCAGTGCGGTCGGCCCGCCATCGGGGGAGAGGATCATGGGAATATAGGCGCCAACCGCGTCAGCATACTTGGCGATCTCGATCAGGCCCGTCGGCGTCACCATCTCGGCATAGCGCATGTCGGGTTCGTCCGCCGGACCGCCGATCGGCGCGACCAGTTGCACCAGCCTGAAGTCGCTCCTTTGGGCGAGGCGCTGCAACGGCCCGACTTCGAAGCATTGGAGGAAGATCGGGTCCTCGGTTGTGATGCCCAGCTGCTTGAGATCGCGCAGCAGCAAGTCGACCATGTCGATCCCGGCATCCTGCAACAGGAATTCGGGGTGCTTGATTTCGGGGTAGAGCCCGATCCGCCGCCCCGTCGCGGCCTCCTTGGCGCGCACCAGCTTCACGATCTCGGCAAAGGTCGGCACCTGATAGAGGCCGTCATAGCGGGCATTGGCGGGCCTGAGCGAAGGGATACGCTCCTTCGCGCGCAGGGTGCGCAGCTCGGCCAGCGTGAAATCCTCGGCGAACCAGCCGGCGACGGTCTGCCCGTCGATGGTCTTGTCGCGGCGGCGGTCCTCGAACTCCTCGCGGGTGGCGACATCGGTGGTGCCCGACAACTCGTTCTCGTGGCGTGAGACCAGCACCAGATCCTTGGTCGCGACCAGATCGGGCTCGATATAATCCGCGCCCTGATCGATCGCCAGTTCATAGGCGGCAAGCGTATGCTCGGGCCGCTCGGCACTGGCGCCGCGGTGGGCGATGATGAGCATGTCGCTCTCCTGCGCTGCTGCCGCGACCGGCATCAGCGCTGCGAGCGCCACTAAAGCAAGGCTGCGGACCATTCGTCTTCCTTGAAACCGACCAGGATACCGCCGGGATAGTGGGCGATTGGCCGCTTGATGATGCTCGGTTGCTGAACGAGCAAAGCGACAGCCGTGTGACTGTCATTCGTGGCGGCTTTTTCGGCATCGGAGAGCTTGCGGAAAGTGGTGCCCTTGCGGTTGACCACCACGTCGAGCCCGGCGGCGGCGATCCACGCTGCGACCCGGTCAGGATCGGTGCCTTCCTTCTTGTAATCGTGGAAGGTGTACGCGCAGCCCTGCGCGCCGAGCCAGGTGCGCGCCTTCTTGACCGTGTCGCAATTGGGAATGCCGTAGAGGTGGATCATATCAAACTCCGCTCGCCCTGAGCTTGTCGAAGGGCCGTCCTTCTGATGGCGCAGGTGGTGCTAGAAGAAACTACGGGGCTTCGACAAGCTCAGCCCGAACGGGGCGGAATTTTCGCCCCCAAATGCGCGTCCGCGATCGCCACGGCGAGCGCATCGGCGGCATCGCTCCCGGCAATCGCGACGCCGGGCAGCAGCACCTTGACCATCGCGGCGACCTGCGCCTTTTCGGCAGCGCCGGTGCCGGTCACCGCCTTCTTGACCAGGCGCGCGGCGTGTTCGTTGACGGCCAGCCCCGCCGCCCCGCAGGCCGCCAGCACCGCGCCGCGTGCCTGCGCCAGTTTCAAGGTCGATTGCGGGTTGGCGTTGACGAAAATCTCCTCCGCCGCCGCACGGTCAGGTTGGTGCGCGGCAATTACCGCTGCCAGCCCGGCCTGCAACGCCGCCAGCCGCTGCGCCATCGGCGCGCCCGCATCGGTCTTGATCTGGCCGTTCGCCACGTGGCTGAGCCGCGCGCCTTCCGACCGGATCACGCCCCAGCCGGTGCAGGACAGCGAGGGATCGAGGCCGAGGATGATCACGCAGTCACAGGCCGAGCCGCAATCCGATACGCCATGCCAGCGCCAACAAGAACGCGGCGCCCAGTGCGATCGCCAGCAGCCATTCGCGCCCGCTCAGCCGAGCTTCTCCATGACCTCGTCGGAGATCTCGTAATTGCCCCACACGGTCTGCACGTCGTCATCATCGTCGAGCGTGTCGATCAGCTTCATCAGCGTGCCGGCGGTCGCCTCGTCGACATCGACGGTCAGGACCGGCTTCCACGCCAGCTTGACGTTCTCGGCCTCACCCAGCGATGCTTCGAGCGCGCTCGCGACCCCGTGCAGCGCGTCGGCGGCGGTCCAGATGGTGTGGCCGTCCTCGGAGCTTTCCACATCATCCGCGCCCGCTTCGATCGCGGCTTCGAGCATCGCTTCCTCGTCGCCGGCGGTGACCGGATATTCGATCAATCCGCGCCGTTCGAAGCCATGCGAGACCGAGCCTTCAGACCCGAGGTTCCCGCCGTTCTTGCTGAACGCGGTGCGCACATTGGTGGCGGTGCGGTTGCGGTTGTCGGTCAGCGCCTCGACAATCAGCGCGACGCCGCCGGGGCCGTAGCCTTCATAACGGATTTCGACGTAATCCTCGCCGCCCGCCATGCTGGCCTTGTCGATCGCGCGCTGGATATTGTCCTTGGGCATCGACTGCGCCTTGGCGGCGTTGACCGC
>DAIQNP010000267.1:0-4069 GCA_036788335.1 Erythrobacter sp. | reverse complement strand
CTTCTTCTTCGATGAGTTCGTCAGCACCGCTGGTATCCAGCGGGCGGGTGGCGGCGATCAGCGCGTCGGTCAGGACGAGCTTCGCTGTATGAATATCGGCCAGCGGCAAGCGCACATCGCCCGCCTTGGCTTCTGCAACGAGGACCATACCATCCTCGAGCCCGGCCAGCACGCCCTTGTTGACGCGCTGACCGTCATAAGCCTTGTCCATAACGATGCGGACTTCGTGACCCGCCCAGTTGGCGAAGTCTTTCTCACGGGTCAGCGGACGGTCGATGCCCGGCGAGCTGACTTCGAGATGATAAGCGCCTTCGATCAGCACCTCACCCGATTCCTCGGCCCCGTCGATCGCGTCCGACACGCGGCGCGACAGCGCGGCGCATTGGTCGATCACCAACTGCCCGGTGGCAGGGTCTTCGGCCATGATCTGCAAGGCCATGCCGCCGTCACCGGCTTCCGACGCCATCATCGCCACGCGCACAAGCTCGAAACCGAGTGCTTGCGCCTCGGGTTCGATCAGCTGTGTCAGGCGCGCGATATCGGCCATCGGGTCTCCGCCAAAAAGGCTTGCAGGTGGGCAGCATTGATCAAACAAGCATCGAGCCGGCCCCCGGAGGCGCCAGCGTCCAAACCTTGTCACGACAATGCCGGGATTGGCGCCTATTAGGCGCGATTGCCCCGATTGGCAAGCGCGATCCGCAGGTTCACGCTTCGCCGGTGACCCAGCGCCGCACCTGATCACGCAGCGCATCGCGCTCGCTAGCCTGATAGGTTTCGGCATGGCGACGAACCGACAGCACCTGATCGTCGGCGAGCGGGTCTTCGAACACGAGGCCGTTGGTGCCGCCGTTCTGCCCGCGCGCGGCGCGCACGGCGGTGGCGAACACCTCAAGGCCGGAAATGACCAGATAGCCCGATTCTCCAACCTTCAGCGGCACGTCGGCCAACGCAATCCGCGCGCCTGTGCGCGAAAGGTCGATCAACACGCAGGGCCTGGTGCCGTGAATCGCCATCATCCGCGCCGGAATCGCCAGCCGCAGTCGCGCAGCGGCGCGCCGTCCGGTGGTGGCCGGTGGCAGCAGGGCTTCGGTGAAGGCGGGTCGCGCGCTCATGGGCGACGATTGTTGCCGCAAATGCTGAATCGGCGCCCTTGCCTGCGTTAGGGACTGCTACGAAGACATTCGGAGCCAACCGGTCCCGACCGCGAATTGTCAGATCGGGCGCTCGTCGTTGCTTTCGCCGCTGACCCATTTGCGCGCGGTTTCGATCAGGGCGCGGCGTTCACGCTCCTCGAAATGCTCGTGATAGCGCCGGATCTCCAGCACCAGTTCGTGTTCGAGCACTTCCTCGAACTCAAGCGCATTGAGCCCGAATTCGCTGCGGGTCACCACACCGAACTGCTTGATTGCACCACAGCGCAGGATCGCGCCTTCGCCGATCCGCAGCGAATCGAGAATCGCCACCTGCGCGCCGGTGCGCGACACGTTCAGGAGAATGCAGGGCTGGACCTTTTCCACCCCGATCATCTGGCCAGGCAGACTAACCCGCAGCCGCGCGGCGTGGCGGCGCCCGATCTTGGCCGGGGACAATCTGGGCGCGGCGGCCTCGGCCGCAGCAATATCCCGCAATACCGCCAGTTCAGGCACTTTGTCGGACGAAGGGGAATTCGCCGGACCGGACGGCACGCCCTCTTCAGCCGGCACGGCAGGGGCCACGAAATCACGCTGGGGCTGGGGCCAGTCCATACCCATGCCTACTTCGCCGCAGCGTCCTTGCTCGAGCCGGAACCCTGCACCCCGGCGAGCCGGATCGCGCCGAAGACGACGGTCGGTGGCCCGAGGCTTTGTCCCTCCCGATGTTCGACCAGCACCGGCCTGCCCGCAGTAATGCGGAGGCTACCGGTCAGCATGTCGATACTATCCATCAGGGCAGGCATCGCGTTTCGCCTTCGCACATTTCGAAGGTGTCGCCATAGGCCGCAAATCTTAGCATCAGGTTAGAGACACACAGGTGCGTGCCGCGCAGTTCTTCTACGCTCAGGCGCTGTCTGCGCCCTCCATCAGGGCGTGCTTTCTGATGCAATGGCGCAGCTGGTCATAGGTCAGGCCCAGAGCGCGGGCGGTCTGGCGCTGGTTCCAGCGGTGCTTGCCGAGCGCGTGCTCGAGAATGGCACGCTCATGCGCATCGACCGCAGCGCGCAGGTCCTCGATGGTGTCGAGATCGGGCGGCGCGGAAGCCAGCGAAAGTGCGTCCCCGTCCCCTCCGCCGATTGCCGCGGGCGCGCTGCCCGGACCGCGATGGACGTTCCGATGCGCGGGCGGACGGGGGCGCCAGGGGCTGTCGAAGGGGTCGAACTGCACATGCGCGATCGGCATGTCGGGAGTGCCCCAGCGATAGACCGCACGCTCGATCACGTTGCGCAATTCGCGCACGTTGCCTGGCCAGGCATAATCCTCCAGCGCATCCATCACGTGCAGGGCAAATCCCGGCCAACGCTCCCAGTCGAGTTCGGCTGCCATGCGCCGCCCGAAATATTCCGCCAGCACGCCGATATCGCCTTCGCGGACACGCAGCGGCGGAAGGGTAATAACCTCGAAGCTGAGGCGGTCGAGCAGGTCGGCGCGGAAGTCACCGGCCGCTGCCAACGCGGGCAGGTCGTCATTGGTCGCAGCCACTATCCGCACATCCACCCTGATCGGGCGCGAGGCGCCGATGCGGGTAATCTCGCCATATTCGACCGCACGCAACAGGCGTTCCTGCGCGCCCATCGACAGCGTGCCGAGTTCATCGAGGAACAATGTGCCGCGGTCGGCCTCCTCGAACCGACCGGCGCGGGCCTTGGTCGCCCCGGTGAAGGCCCCCGCTTCGTGCCCGAACAGTTCGGCTTCGATCAGGGTTTCGGGCAGTGCCGCGCAGTTCATGGTCACCAACGGCTCGTCCCAGCGCGAGGACAGGCGGTGGAGGCGTTCCGCAATCAGCTCCTTGCCGGTGCCGCGTTCGCCGATCACCAGCACCGGGCGGCTCATCGGCGCAGCGCGGCTGGCGCGTTCGACCGCATCGAGAAAGGCGCTCGACTGACCGATGAACTGGCTTTCCCGCTTCATGACCAAGCTATAGTGAAAATCCCCAATGCTTGGCAATAGGCACCATATCCAAGGCGGGAGTCAGAGCAAGAAACGGCAGATTTCCCCCATTTTCGTAACTTGGCACGGCGGTTGCAAAATACCTGGCATGACCACGAAATTCTCACCAAGAGGCCCTGCCATGATCGACCGCCAAGCCCGTGCCGCCCCTTCGTTCTGGAACAGCAAGCTTGGGCACGCCGCCATGGCCAGCATCGGCGCGATGGTGCTGATGATCGCGCTGTCTTCGCAGATCCAGCCCGGTGCCGCCAGTGCCGCCCCGCTCGCCCACCCGGCGAGCGAAGCCGGCGCCGTGATCGAGATCGCCTGACATGGGCGATCCCAGAGATTTTTCCGGGCATGACCCCCTCGGGCCGGAGCGCTCCACGCAGGACGTCCCCCCTGCCGAAGCTGCCGGCGATGCGCCCCCCCCACGCGCCGCCCGGAGCAGCGATGCTCCGGCCCACCCTTCCCGCCTGCTGTCTTCGGGACGGCATTCGCGGCTTGATGAGGAAATCGAAGCCTTGCGCCGCAGCCCCACGCGGGAGCAAAAGCAGCGCAGCGCGCCCTTGTCGGCAACCGAGTGGACCGATCCGGACAAGGTCAACGCCAAGGTCAGCGAGTTTCTTTCAGGAGTAGCCTTCATGGGCATTTTCAGCCGTACCCGCGACATCATTGCCGCCAATTTCAACGATATGCTCGACAAGGCCGATGATCCGACCAAGATGATCCGCATGATCATCCTCGAAATGGAGGAAACCCTGGTCGAAGTCCGCGCCAGCGCGGCGCGCACCATCGCCGATCAGAAGGAAATGCACCGCCACTGCGTCAAGCTAGACCGATTGCAGGCCGACTGGGCGGAGAAAGCCCAGCTCGCACTGTCGAAGGATCGCGAAGACCTCGCCCGCGCGGCTCTAGTCGAAAAGAAGAAGGCCGGTGACATGGCC
>DAIQNP010000266.1:0-4075 GCA_036788335.1 Erythrobacter sp. | reverse complement strand
AATGGCAGAAAATCGCCGCGATTCAGAAAAAGCTGCCGTTCAGCTATCGACCCCAGAACGGACCTTCAGCCAGCCACCTAAAGTCCTTGTTTGCCTAGGTTTCCCCAGTCGCCGTGATGCATGATTTCTGCGACTTGTTCGAACTGAACCGGCACGCCGGGGCCGTCCGATCAATGGTGATGCAGGGTCATCGGGATAGCTCCGGGGCCCAGCAGTTCCGCGCAGTTTTGACACCGAGATCGCAAAGGCGCCGGATCTTCCCCAGCTTGCCGTCCGTCATTTCCGCTGAGGGCAGTTGCGAAACCTGCGGTTCGTGAAGCAGCAAAGATGGCACTAGCGAAGCCCGCAAGTGACGCGGACCTAACTGTCAAGACATCGCGGGTCGCAGCCGCAAGGACTTGGCGAGATCGTTGCGCATCGTGGTCGCCGCCACGCTGGCCTCACCCATCGCACGGCTTATCTGGTCCAGGCCCTTGGTAACATCACCGGCAGCATAGAGGCCGGCCACGGTGGTTCGTTGATGATCGTCCACAACCAAGCAACCCTGATCGTCCGCTTCTGCTCCGAGATCGACGGCAAGCTCGGAATTTATGACCGAGCCCAATGCGGGGTAAATCGTGTCGAACGTGAGTATGCCGCTTGGGAGGACGACGGCGATGCTCTGGTCCAGAAGCGTCAGGGGTTCGCAAGGGCCGTCAGCCAGCACGATTCCCGCAGCTACAAGATCGCTGCGCTGTTCGGCTGAAAGCTGGTGCTGCCCATCAGGCGCAATCAGCGTCACGTCTGCGCTGTAGCTGCGAAGAAACTTCGCTTCGCTGCTACCCTTGCTGCCCGTCCCGATCACGCCGATCCGCTCGTCCGTTACCTCATAACCATCGCAGATAGGGCAGTAGCGGAGCAAGCCGCGCTCGACTGCCGGGTCATGCATATCCAAGGCAATGTTAGGCCTGTTGTTCAGCACTCCTGTTGCGAGCAACACGGACTGAGCGACCCATGACCGATCATCTATTCTAACGCGTAGCAAGTCACCTTCGTGCTCAATCCTGCGCACCGTGGCGGTTTCGAAAGCGGCACCATAATGGCTCGCCTGCTCTTTCATGCGCTCAAGCAGTTCAATTCCCGGGATCCCTCCGGGAAATCCAGCGTGATTGTGCGTTCGCGGGATCGTGGCTGCACGACTGTTGCCAGCGTCCACCACGAGGATGCGCAAATGGAAGCGGGCAAGATAGATCGGCGCAGTCAGTCCCGCGGGCCCGGCACCAATGACGACGCAGTTCAGTGGTTGATCCATGCTTATTTCAGTTCACGGCGCCGGCCTGAAATCTCGGTCGGGGGTCAACGCCCGATCCGCAGGCAGATTTCCCGCAACCGAGCATTCCGTGTTCCTACGCCCTACTTCGGCTGCTTGGCATCGAGGTCGACCTTGTTCTCGCGCGGCCAATGGCGAAGGGTGCGGCACGCCCTTATGAACTCGTCGGCATCGGCCGCCTTGGCAAGCGGCAGGCTAGCTTCGTCAAGATCATCGGCGATGCCTGCCGCGGTAAAGATCGGCTCTGCCTCTGTGTTCATGCCGATGAACTTGCAATGGGTAAAAGCATCGGTGACGAAATCCTTGGCCGCCGCATCCATCGCCAGCATGGCCGCACCTTCATTTGACACCAGCACCGCCACTGCATCGAACAGGACAGACGCACCGCCATCAATCTTGTGCCTTGCCGCCACTGTCGTGCCATCGGCCAACGTCACTCCGCCGATCTTGGGCGCAATAACCTCATAGACCGCACCTTCGGCATCTACGGCGCCCAGAAGCGCCTTGAAGACGGCTGCATCGGCTCCGTCGCTCAAAAGAATGCCGAGCTTGCGGCCGGCAAAGTCCTTTGGCCCGTTCTTCACTATGCTGAGCGGAGCAGATGGCGGCAGGTCGGCAATCGGCTGGCGCGCGGCCACCGCCGCTTCAGGCAGGGGCAGGCCAAGTCCGTCGGCAACAGTCGATGCCAGGTCATCGTCGATGTTCAAAAGGTGCGAGACCACGCGGCTGCGGATGTCGGGCCGTTCCACCTTGGACAGCTCGAACACCAACGCATCGCCGATATGTTTCTGCTCGATCGGTTCCTGACTGATGTAAAACTGCCGCGCCTGGCTGTAGTGGTCGGCAAAGGTCTCGGATCGCACGCGCTGCTTGGGCCCCTCTGCCACTTCGGCATAGCTGCGGTGCCCGCGCGCCGGATCCTCGCGCGGCCCCCCCAGCGATGGGCCCCAGCTATTGGGCTGGTAGTTGGCGCGGCCTACGGGGTTGGTCATCGCCATGTGCCCGTCCTGCTGGAAATGGGCCATTGGACACTTGGGCGCGTTGATCGGAATGTGGGTGAAGTTGGGGCTACCTAGCCGCTTCAACTGGGTATCAAGATAGGAGAAATTGCGACCCTGCAGCAGCGGGTCGTTGGAAAAGTCGATCCCCGGCGGCACGTTCTGGGTGCAGAAGGCCACCTGTTCCGTCTCGGCGAAGAAATTGTCCACCACACGGTCAAGCACCAGCCGTCCGACCACGCGCACCGGCACCAGTTGCTCCGGGATAATCTTGGTGGCATCCAGCACATCGAAATCGAAGCTGTCGGCGAAATCATCGTCAAACAGCTGGACGCCCAGCTCCCATTCCGGAAAATCGCCCCCGTTGATCGCGTCCCACAGGTCGCGGCGATGGAAATCGGGATCGGCGCCGTTGATCTTCACGGCCTCGTTCCACACCACCGACTGCAGGCCCTGTTTCGGCTTCCAGTGGAACTTCACGAAGGTGGAATTGCCATCCGCATCGAGCAGGCGGAAGGTATGGACGCCGAAGCCTTCCATCGTGCGGAACGAGCGCGGGATTGTCCGGTCGGACATCTGCCACATGATCATGTGCATCGATTCGGGCGTCAGGCTGATAAAGTCCCAGAAGTTATCATGGGCCGATTGTGCCTGCGGAAAGGCGCGATTAGGCGCAGGCTTGACCGAATGGACCAGGTCGGGAAACTTGATCGCGTCCTGAATGAAGAACACCGGGATATTGTTGCCAACCAGATCCCAGTTGCCTTCCTTGGTATAGATCTTGACTGCAAAGCCGCGCACGTCGCGCGCCAGGTCCATTGATCCTTTGCTGCCCGCCACGGTTGAAAAGCGCACGAAAGCAGGAGTCTTTTCGCCCACCCGCTGGAACAGGTCGGCGCTGGTCACATCGGACAGGCTGTCGGTCAGTTCGAAATAGCCGTGTGCGCCGTAGCCGCGGGCATGAACCACGCGCTCCGGGATGCGCTCGTGATCGAAGTGGAACATTTTCTCGCGGAAATGGAAGTCCTCCAGCAACGTCGGCCCGCGCGCGCCCTGTTTCAGGCTGTTCTGGTCATCGCCGACAGGGATACCCTGCTGGGTGGTCATGGTGGCGACATTGCTGCCGGCGATCTGGTGGATCTCACCCCCGTCGGCCAAATCCGCGGCAAAGGCGAAGGACACCTCGGCATCTTCGGGCACGGGGTCTGCCTTGCGCGGCGTCTCCCCGCCGATGTCAGCGCCAGCGAGGTCGGCCGGCGTGACCTTTAGGGCGCGCTTACCGGATTGGGCAGGCGTGGATTTTGGGGTGGGTGTGTTTGCCATGGGGATCCTCAGGTGCTGGGGGAAGCTCTCCGGGCTGAACCGTTCGGTCGCCGGGAAGTTGAAGCCAAAAAACAAACCACTGATCGCTGGATTGAGGGGGTGATGTGCCTTTATCCAGGATACGTGGCTGTGCCTGCTGATGTGCGGATTAGGTCATGGACGGCTGCAGTTACACAAACTCGATCAACTGAATTGATTAGTATAACGAGCCAGGGTTTGAACGGGCCGGTTGCCAAAGTATCTGGCCATGCAGGCCCAAGGTACCTTTCGCACCCGCCGCTGCTCTCGACACCCAGAGTTGCAACAAACTTCGCGTTTGCTACGTGCCGCATATCCGAGCGGCGAGGCAAGACAGTCTTGCTTGCGATCAATTTCTGAAAAAAGCAGCCATTCGCTTTTCCACCCATCTCCAGCCATGAGATGCGGCCCAGGGCGATCCTAAAAG
>DAIQNP010000265.1:0-4076 GCA_036788335.1 Erythrobacter sp. | reverse complement strand
AGCTGACCAGCACCGCGGCGAGGAACAGCGCTGTCAGGCCCTTGCGTACCGCATAGAGCCACTCGGAAATGGCGCGCACGCCGTAGCTGCCATTATAAAGCGCTATGGTAAGGAAGATCGGCAGCATCGCCTGCGCCGCCAGCATGGCGCGCGGTTCCCACCACTGGCCTTCCCAGGCAAGCCCGCCCAGGGCAAAAGCAAGATGGAAGGCAAGAGCGTCAGCGAGCATGATCGCCGCATAGGCGCGAAGCCGCCGTCGTTCGAGCGACGGCATCACGGCGCGTTCAATGTGACCGAGCTGTGTGGCTTCCACCAGCGAGGCCGTAAGCCTGTTCATGGTTTCTTTAACCCCCGAGGCGCGACCGCTGGTGCTCTTACCTAAGTAGGGTTACAATGAAAAGCGTATCTTTTGCGACTGCGAACAAGACCAGCGGTCCGAGCCGTTAGCGTTTTGCGGCGAAACGCGCGATCTGAGCCAATTCCTGCGCCAGCAGCACCTCGGCGGCCTGGCTGTTGGCTATCAGGGTGCAATGGAGCCGGGTCAGGCGCGGCACCAGCCGGTCGAGTCGGGTGATCTTCGAACCACGGTTCGCAGGTGCACGCCAGACGTCGAACTGGTGGCGGATAGTGCGTTCTTCCTTCCAGAAGATCCCGAGCTGCGCCTTGTCGCCCGGTGACAGGCTGTCGAACCGGCCGCCGGTCCCGATCCGCGCGGTGATCTGCGCCAATTGCGCCGCGCGCCGTTCCAATGCCAGCACCAACCCGACCGGATTGATCCCGAGTTCGCGCACCCGGCGGATTTCCTCCGCCAGTCGCCCGATCTCGCCGCCCAGCACAGCATTGACCACGGGAGCAAAGCCGTCCTCCTCGGTCGCGGCACCGATTGCGTCATGATCCTCGGCACTGGCGGGGCGCGGGGCACGAGGATCGGCATCGCAATAAAGCGCCAGCTTGGTCACTTCGGATTGCGCCAGCCGCAGGTCGAGCCCGGCACCGCGCGCGATCCGTTCGGCAAGGTCGCCCGACAGGCGCAGGCCGGCAGTGTCCGCCATTGTCCGTACCGCCGCCGTCACCGCCGCCAGATCGGGCGGATGGAACATCGCCACCAGCGCGTCCTTTCGCTTTTCCAGCAGCTTGGCGGTGCGCGACTTGTCGGTGGCCGAGGTCGCAACGACGATCACCGGGGAGGCTTCACCCGCGCCAACATCGGCGGTTTCGATCAGCACTTGCAGCGCGTCGTGGGCTTCCTCGCCGCTGACGCGGGCGAAGATGTGGCGCTTGTCGCCGAACAGCGAATCCGAGCGCGCCTCATCCCCCAGCCGGGCCGGATCGCGCTTGAGCTCCGGGCCGGACAGCTCGACCCGTTCGCCCGGATCGGGCAGGGCGGCGATCACCCGTTCGGCCGCGGCGCTGGCCCCGGCCTCGTCAGGACCGCAGAAGAAGAAGATGCGCGCAGTGCTGGTCGCTGGCGGCAGTCCGCGGGCGAAGTCCTTGCCTGCCGCTTTCATGGAGTCGCGGCGGCGCGGTTCCGCAGCGTGAGTGCGACCTGGACCGCCATCCGCTCGGCCACTTCGCGGGCGAGGTTTTCGAGCGCCTTCTGCTCGGCGGCGATGGTGGCATATTCGGATGACACCACGTCGATCCCGGCATCGGACCCGGCTGTGGCATCAAGCAGGATCGCGCCGGTGGCAAGCTCGACCAGCTGGTAACGTGCGCGCAGGATGCGGCGTTCGCGGCTGATGGTGTCGTCGTTGAGCACGCCCAAGGCTTCGAGCGAATCGTCGAGCCGCACGTCGAGCCGGTAGGCCGGCGTGGTCGATCCCGCCGCCCCGAAGCGTTCCTCGAGCGCGTTCTTGACCAGCCACCCGCCGCGCCCCGGGATCGCCGGGACATCCACCGCCGCAATTCCCTGCGCCACCGCCGCGCTGCTGCCGCCGGCATACATCGGCGTCAGGCCGCAGGCGGGCAGCGCAGTCACGGCGATGAGCGCTATGAGGGCAGGGGCGGCGCGGATCATGTCACCACGTTAACCAATCGGTCGGGCACCACAATCACCTTGCGCACCGCCGCATCGCCGATCGAGCGTTGCAGGTTGGCTGAAGCCAGCGCCAGCGCTTCGAGCGCGTCTTTCGAGGACCCCTTGGGCGCGGTGATGGTGTCGCGCAGCTTGCCCATGTGCTGGATCGCGATGGTCACCTCGTCATCGACCAGCAGCGCGGGATCGACTTGCGGCCACGGCGCGTCGGCGATCAGGCCTTCCCCCATGCTCGCCCAGACTTCCTCGGCGAGGTGCGGCATCATCGGCGCGGCGAGGTGAACCAGCGCCTTGATCGCGGCGGAGCGGCTGGCGGACGGCGCGGCCTTTTCGACAGCGCCCGTCAGTTCGTAAATGCGCGCCACCGCCTTGTTGAAGCCCAGCGCCTCGATGTCGCTGGCGACGGCGGCAATGGTCTGGTGGGTCTTGCGATCCAGAGCCTTGTCCTCGCCGTGCGCCGCCGCGTCATAGGCCGAGAACAGCCGCCACAACCGCTGGACAAAGCGCGCGCAGCCCTCAATCCCGGCGTCCGACCACGGCAGGTCGCGTTCCGGCGGCGAATCCGACAGCATGAACCACCGCACCGCATCCGCGCCGTGGCGGGCGATGATCGCATCCGGGTCGACCACGTTCTTCTTCGACTTCGACATCTTGATGACGCGGCCGACTTCTACGCGGAGGCCGGATGATTTTTCTATCCAGCCATCGCCCGCACGCTCAACTTCTTCCGGTGCCAACCACGCACCGCGACGAGCAAGTTCAGGAAGGCTGTCGACTGGGTTTTCGTCGCTAAGTTGATAAGTCTCGTGCGTCACCATGCCCTGCGTGAACAGCGCCGCGAACGGTTCGGCCACATCGATCTGGCCCATGTGCGCCAATGCGCGGGTCCAGAAGCGGGCGTAGAGCAGGTGCAGGATCGCGTGCTCCACCCCGCCGATATAGTGCTGCACCGGCAGCCACTTGGCGACCTCTGCCGGGTCGAACGGGCGGCCCTCCGGCTGGCTGGCGAAGCGCAGGAAATACCAAGAGCTGTCGACAAAGGTATCGAGCGTATCGGTCTCGCGCCGCGCCGCTGCGCCGCATTGCGGGCAATCGACGTGCTTCCATGTCGGGTGGCGTTCCAGCGGGTTGCCGGGGATGTCGAAGCTGACATCCTCGGGCAGCGTGACGGGCAGCTGGTCCTTGGGCACCGGCACCACGCCGCAGGCATCGCAATGGATGAAGGGGATCGGCGTGCCCCAGTAACGCTGGCGGCTGACGCCCCAGTCGCGCAACCGCCACACGGTGCGGCCCTCGCCCCAGTCGCCGGCCTCGGCGCGGGTGATGACGGCTTGCTTGGCGTCTTCAACGGTCATCCCATTGAGGAAATCGCTGTTCACGATCACCCCGTCGCCGCTCTCCGCCTCGCCCTTGAAGGGTTCGTCGGCGCAGGCCGGATCACTGGCGACCACGCGGGTGATCGGCAGCGCGTATTTGGTCGCGAATTCGAAATCGCGCTGGTCATGCCCCGGCACGCCCATCACCGCGCCGGTGCCGTACTCCATCAGCACAAAGTTGGCGATGAAGACCGGGAGGTCCGCTCCGGTAAACGGATGCTTCGCCGTGATCGACGTCAGGTAACCCAGCTTCTCCGCCGTCTCGACCTCAGCCGCCTTGGTCCCTCCGCGCTTGCACGCTTCGATGAAAGCGGCGACCTCGGGATCATTCGCGAGCCATTGCGCAATCGGGTGATCGGCAGCAATGGCGCAGAAGCTTGCGCCGAAGACCGTGTCGGGCCGGGTGGTGTAGACGGGCAGCTTTCCGCCGTCAGAAAGCTCGAAGCTGAATTCCAGGCCTTGGCTCTTGCCGATCCAGTTCTCCTGCATCAGGCGAACCTTCTCGGGCCAGTCTTCCAGCTTGCCCAGCCCGGCCAGCAGGTCATTTGCAAAGTCGGTGATCTTGAGGAACCACTGGTTCAATTTGCGCTTCTCGACCTCCGCGCCGCTGCGCCAGCCCTTGCCGTCGATCACCTGCTCGTTGGCGAGCACGGTCATGTCGACCG
>DAIQNP010000264.1:0-4104 GCA_036788335.1 Erythrobacter sp. | reverse complement strand
CATCGGCATTGGCGACGATGATCGCGGGCGCGGCGGCACGCAGGGCCTCGGCGGCCAGTCGGAGTGCGGCGGCACGCTGGTCCGGGCCGAGCCGCGATAGCGCGCGTTGGGCCTCGCGCGCGCCAAGGGCCAGATCGCGGATCATCGCCCCGGCCTCGTCAGCGGCGAGAGCGGGGGCAGCGGCAAGAGAAGATGATACGTTCATGCGCGCCCCTTAGCATCCCTCGATGGCTCTGTCAGGGGCGGCTTGCTTCGCGCATGCCGGACGCATCAGGGGCGAATCGATCCCCAGCCGAGGTCCGAGCCCGCACGGCAAACCGCGGCAGTTTAGCGACAACCGGATTCGGCGAACTCGCATGGGTGACTAATCGTGGACATCTCGCATCGGTTCATCGCGATTCATCCTCGGTTCAACCCTTAGTCAGGAACAGCGATTCGACCCCGCCCTCCCCGGCTGTTAGCGCCCTGCCCGGGACACGCACTAGAACAATCGGGGCCGTAGTGTCAGAAACCAGTGCTACGCGAAAGTGGGGAGACCGTGTGCGCGCACTGTTCCCCGACCGTGAATTCTTCATGCGATCGCAGGGCGAAGTCCGCTTCATCAAGCTGTCATCGAAGCTTCAGCTGCGCGTCGCCGGCGGAGCAGCGGCCACGGCGCTGGTGGTGGTCGCGTCGATGGGCGTGATGGCCTGGGGCCAATACCGGGCCCAGTCCGACCTTGCCGCCTTTGCCACCCAGCGTGCCGAGGTTGCCAGCGCCGAAGACCGGCTCGAAGCCTATGGCGGCAATCTCGACCGGGTGGTCGCGGATCTGGAAGAGCGCCAGAAATTCCTCGAAGAGATGGCCGAGATGCTGCCGGACGACATGGTCGCGGCAGAGGCGGCGAGCGGCACTGTGACCGATTCGACCGCCGAGGCGTCGCGCACCGTCGAAAAAGTCAGCGCCATGTTCCCGCAGGCCCGCGGCCTGGCCGAAATCGAAGCGCGCCAGCTCGCCTTCGCCGAACGGCTGACCAGCTTTGCCGATGCCCGTTCGCGCCGCGCCGAAGCCGCCATGCGCAAGCTCAACCTCGATCCCAAGATGCTCAGCCGCGAGGCGCGGCTCGGGATGGGCGGTCCATTCGAAGCGCTCACCGGCACCGGCAACGCGATCGACCCGCGGTTCGAACGGCTGGGACTGAGCCTTGCGCGAATGGCAGTGCTCGAACGCGCGCTCAACGGCATCCCGAGCGTGGTTCCGGCATCGGTCGAGAACATCACTTCGGGCTTCGGCTATCGCCGCGACCCGTTCAACGGCCGGGGTGCGATGCACGCCGGGATCGATTTCAAGGGCGCGATGGGTTCCCCGATCTTCGCCGCTGCCGATGGCCGCGTGACCTTTGCCGGTTGGAAATCGGGTTATGGCAAGGCGGTGGAGGTGACCCACGGCAATGGCATGATGACCCGCTACGCCCACATGTCGCGGATCGACGTGACAATCGGCCAGCCCGTTGATGCCGGAGCCACGCTGGGCGGGCTCGGCAGCACCGGGCGTTCCACGGGTCCGCACCTGCATTTCGAAGTCCGTATCAATGATCGCGCGGTCAATCCGCGCCCCTTTCTGGAGGCTGCCCCCGATGTTCTCAAAGAAGCCCGCGGCAGCCGAGCGGTCCGCACCGCCGCCTCCACGGCCGGCCGGTAGGAGCGCGGGCATGGGAGCGGGCACGACCTTCTCGGTGATCGGCGCGGATGTGGTGATCAAGGGCGACATCAGTGCCTCGGCCGACCTGCATGTCGACGGCACGATCGACGGCGACATCAAGTGCGCGTCGCTGGTGCAGGGCGAAACCAGCACCATCAGCGGGGCGGTCACTGCGGAAACCGCGCGACTGGCCGGCAAGGTGGTCGGATCGATCACCGCACGCGAACTGGTGATCCTCAAGAGCGCGCGGATCGAGGGCGATGTGCATTACGACGCGCTGACCATCGAACAGGGCGCCGAGGTCGATGGCCGCTTCGCCCCCAACGCCCGTCAGGCGGTCAAGGCGCTGCCTTCGGTCGGCGTCGAAGCGGCTGAATAAGACCTGTTACAGCACCTCGGCGCGCAACGCCTTGCGGTCGAGCTTGCCGATGATGGTCCGGGGCAGGCTCTCGCGGATCACCACCTGATCGACCCGTTCGTGCTTGCCGATCTTGGCGTTGAGCCAGCCCGCCAGCTCTTCCGCGGTTGCACCCGCGCTGTCCTGTAATGTGACAAAAGCGCGCGGTGCTTCGCCGCGGTATTCGTCGGGCACGCCGATCACCAGCGCCTCCTTCACTGCCGGATGTTCGAGGATCACGTCCTCGACCACGCTCGGGAACACCTTGAACCCGCCGACCGCGATCATGTCCTTGATCCGGTCGACGATCTCGAGGAATCCGTCATCGTCGATCCGCGCAACGTCGCCGGTGCGCAGGTAGCGCGTGCCGCCGTGCACCGCGAAGCTTTCGGCATCGGTATCGGGGCGGTTCCAGTAGCCACGCATCACCTGCGGGCCGTGCACCGCCAATTCGCCGGGTTCGCCTTCCGGTGCGAGCTTCGCGGGATCTTCCTTGTCGAGCAGGATCACGGTGGTCCCCGGCACCAGTTGGCCGATGGTGCCGCGCTTGCGGACCCCGTCATAGGGATTGACCGACACCACCCCTGCGCTTTCGGTCAGGCCATAGCCTTCGACCAGCCGCACCCCGGTCACATCCTCGAACCGCGCATGGACCGGCGCGGGCATCGGCGCCCCGCCGGAGATGCAGATCTTGAGGCTGGACAGGTCGTACTTCGCCAGTTCGGGATAATCGAGGATCGCCTGAAACATCGTCGGCACGCCGGGAAAGCCGGTGCAGCGATAGCGCTGGATCGTCTCCAGAACCTGCCTTGTCTCAAACCGCGGCACCATCGCAATCGACGCGCCGGTCGCCACCGCATGGTTGAGCAGCGCGGTGTTGGCGAACACATGGAAGAACGGCAGCGCGCCCATGAAGACTTCGTTCTGTACGTCGCTGACCGGGTTGATCCCGGCCACCTGCTGGGCGTTGATCGTCAGCTGATCATGGCCGAGCATCGCGCCCTTGGGCCGTCCGGTGGTGCCGCCGGTGTATTGCAGCAGCGCGAGATCTGCGGGGGTGACTTCGGGGAGCGCGGTCCCCGGCCGGTTCGGCGTCACGTCGGACCAGCGCCGGATTGTCGGACCATAGGCCACAGCGGCGATCTGGCTGCGCTTGAGCAGCTTGAGCGCCAGCCCCTTGTACCACGGCAGCATCTCGGCAAGGCTGCCCACCACCAGCGTTTCCAGCGCCGAGACTTCGAGCACCTTGGCGGCCGTCTTGTAGAGTTCCGGCACATCCAGCGTCACCAGCACCCGCGTGCCGGAATCGCCGACCTGCCAGCTCAGTTCATCGACCGAATAGAGCGGCGAGAAGTTCACCACCACCGCGCCCGCCATCATCGCCCCGTAATAGGCGGCGGCATAGATCGGGGCGTTGGGCAGGAACAGGCCCACCCGGTCGCCCTTGGCGATGCCCATCTCCGCCAGCCCGAGCGCAAAGGCCTTGGCCTGCGCCAAGATCTGGCGATAGCTGTAGGTCCGCCCGAGGAAATGCAGGAACGGCGCATCCGGCGCCGCGCGCGTGCTGCGTTCGAGCAGCGCAGGCAGGCTCAGCGCCTGGAACCGGGTGTCCTGGGGGATGGGGTGATGGTAGGCAAAGTTACTGACATTCATGTCAGCAAGTTTGGCCGGATTTGCCCGCGCGCACAAGTCAAAGTCGCAAGACCGGCCGCGCTTTTTGCAAGCCTGCAAGGCACCGGGCCGGGACGATCAGCGCCCCGGCCCCTGCCGTCAGTTGGAGATGAACCCGCTTTCGGGGTCGATCTTTTCCTCGGCCGCTTCGGCGGCGCGGCGGGCGGCGAGCCAGGCTTCGGCTTCGGCTTCCTGCGCAGCGGCACCGGCCGCCTTGACGTTGGCATCGCGTTCCGCGCGCAGTTCGGCGATCAGATTTTCGCGGTCATTACGTTCGGACTTGGGAGCGGCCTCGACGTCCTCGGTGATCCCGGCGCGCTTGGCCGCCTTGGCGACCATCGCATCAAGCTCGCGCT
>DAIQNP010000263.1:0-4123 GCA_036788335.1 Erythrobacter sp. | reverse complement strand
GGTAACGCTTGCCCGGTTCGAGGAAGGTCAGCGGCAGCAACAGGTCGCGTGGGTCGGCGCTGCCCCGGTTCCCTCCTTGGCGACGCGCTGCATCGCCTCTTTCCATTTCCATGCGTAAGTCGCATCGAAGGCGCGGGCGTGGAGATCGCGCTGTTCCCATTCGGCGAGCATGAAGACGGGCTTGATTGCGTCCATTTCGGCCCGTGCGGTCTCCCAGAAATCGACCGGGACATAGCCCGCGACATCGGCGCGGTAGCCGTCGATGCCGAATTCGCGCACCCAGTAGACGAGGCTCTCGGTCATGTACTGGCGCAGGCCCGGCTGACTGAAATCGAAGTCGGCGACGTCCGACCAGTCGGTGCCGACGGGCGACATCAGCGCGCCTTCGGGGCTGCGGGTGTACCATTCGGGGTGCGTCTGCGTCAGCGGGTTGTCGAACGCCGAATGGTTGGCGACCCAATCGAGGATCACTTTCAGCCCCAGCCGATGCGCCTCATCGACAAAGGCGCGGAACTCTGACTCGGTCCCGAACTCGGGATTGACCGCGCGGTAATCGTGCACCGCATAGGGACTGCCCAACGATCCCTTGCGGTTGAGTTCGCCGATCGGATGAATAGGCATCAGCCATATGATGTCGACGCCCATGTCGGCGAGGCGCGGCAGGTGCTTTTGCGCGGCGGCGAAAGTGCCTTCCGGCGTGAACTGCCTTGTATTGATCTGATACAGCACCGCGTCGGCCGTCCAGTCTGCGTTGTCGAACGCGACGTAGTCCTGCGGGGTGTAGTCCGGCTCGGCAAAGGCAGGCGCCGCTGTCAGCAGCGCGAGGCAGGCGGTTGCGATCAGGCGCATCAGGCTTCTCCGGGGACAAGCGAAGAGCGGGGCACGGCGGCCTCGCCATCGGTGACGAACAGCGTAGCGATGGCCGCGAGCACGAAGCTCACCGCGGCAATCACCATCGCGTAGATCGGCGCGCCGCCGAACAGGTTGTTCAGCAGGAAGCCGAGCAGGGTGGCCGCCAGCAGTTGCGGCACCACGATGAAGATGTTGAACACCCCCATGTAAATGCCCATTTTTTCAGGTGGCACACAACCTGCGAGGATCGCATAGGGCAGCGACACGATCGAGGCCCAGGCAATGCCGATGCCGATCATCGCAACCCAGAGCAGCCCCGGATCGCGGATCAACAGCATCGCGGCAAACCCCGCCGCGCCCAGGAACAGGTTGATCGCGTGCAGCCGCCGCCGGTCGATCCGCGCGGCGATCCAGATGAAACCCAAGGCCGCCGCCGCCGCCAGCCCGTTGCGCACCGATCCCAGCAGGCTCCACCAGTCGGCTGCGTCCTGATACCCGCGGGTCGCCGGATCGGGCGCGGCGAAGTGGTATTCCGCCACCGCCGGGGTGCCGTAGATCCACATCGCGAACATCGCGAACCAGCTGAAAAACTGCACCACGGCGAGTTGGCGCATGGTTCTGGGCATGGCGAACAGGTCGTTGACCACCTCCATGAAGCCGCCCGCATCGCGTGCGCTGCCCGCTGCCCCGGCCCCCGCTTTGGCTCTTATCGCGCCCGCCGCCAGCTGGATCGCGCCGAACCCGGCCAGCAGCGCGGCAAGCACATAGAGGTCCTGCGCGACCTCGAGGGTGCCGAGGAATGCCGGGCGCGCCTCGCTCCGTGCCCATGCGACCAAGCCGCCCAGCAGCGCGCCTGCCGCAACCCAGGCAATTCCGCCGCTGCGAAACTGCGATGCGCTGCGCCGGACAGAGCCATGGGAGGACCGCGCAATGCCGAGCGCGCGGCAGCGTTCCGCCTCGAAGCGCTCAAGCTGATCGGGCGAATACTCTTTGGTCGTGAACACCGTCCAGCAGACCGCCGCCAGCAGCGCCGTGCCGCCGATGTAGAAGGCCCATTGCACGGTCTGCGGGATCTCCCCCGCCGGCGCGACATTGCTGAGGCCCATCCAGTTGGTCATCACCCACGGCAGCGCCCCGGCGATCACCGCGCCCACGCCGATGAAGAAGCTCTGCATGGCATAGCCCATCGTGCGCTGGCGATCGGGCAGGTTGTCGCCGACGAAGGCGCGGAACGGCTCCATTGTGACGTTGAGCGAGGCGTCCATGATCCACAGCATCCCGGCCGCGACCCACAGCGCGGGCGAATTGGGCATGACGAACAGCGCAAAACTGGCAAGCAGCGCGCCCGCGAGGAAATAGGGGCGGCGCCGGCCGAACCTTCCCCACGTTTTATCGGACAGGTGCCCGATGATCGGCTGCACGATCAGCCCGGTCATCGGTGCGGCGATCCAAAGGATCGCCAACTCGTCCACTTGCGCGCCGAGGGTCTGGAAGATCCGGCTGACATTGCCGTTCTGCAGGTCGAATCCGATCTGGATGCCAAGAAAGCCGAAGCTCATGTTCCAGACCTGCGCAGCGTTCAACGCCGGTTTGGTGCCCGGCATGGTGGCAGTCGGCTGCGTCATGGCCTCAATCCGTCCTCTCCGCCCGCGCCGCCCTCGGGCGCACGCAGGCCACTCCCTTCGGCGCTGTCGTTGCGCACCGTTCGGACAACCAGTCTGGACGTACTGCAAATTTTTGCAAGAACCTTTCGGATAATCGCTCCCGATTTTTCCGAGATATGCAAATTGTCCAGAGAACTACCAACAACGTCAGATGTTTATGCTACATCATGGCCCACGTATTGCGTCGCTACAAAGATTTGCAAAACTTCGTCCATGCTGCCACAACTCCCGCTGGAGGGAGTAAGGATCATGACGCGAATCTTCGCCGGAGTGCTGGCTGCACTATGCACAGCAACGCCTGCCATTGCGCAACCCACAGCACCGCAAGCCGGCGCGGCGCCCTTCACCGTCACCGACCGGCCGCCCGAGGACGAGGTGATCTATTTCGTCCTGCCCGACCGGTTCGAGAATGGCGACACCGCCAATGACCGGGGCGGGATCGCTGGTACCCGGCTCGATCACGGCTTCGATCCCAAGCACAAGGGCTTCTATCACGGCGGCGACATCACGGGGTTGATGCAGCGGCTCGATTATATCCAGGGCCTCGGCGCGACCGCGATCTGGCTCGCGCCGGTGTTCCGAAACAAGCCGGTGCAGGGCGCGCCAGGGCGCGAATCCTCGGGCTATCACGGCTACTGGATCACCGATTTCCTTGATGTCGATCCGCATTTCGGCACGCGAGCGGAATTCAAGGCGCTGGTCGATGCCGCCCATGCGCGCGGGATGAAGGTCTATATGGACATCATCACCAACCACACCGCCGACGTGATCAAATATGCCGAATGTTCCGGCCCCGACGCGCCTGCGGAATATCGCGACAACGCCGCCTGTCCCTATCGCAGCGAGGGCGAATACCCCTACACCACGCAGGGCAAGGCCGATGGTGCGCCGATCAATGACGGCTTCCTGGGCACCGATCCCAAGCATCAGACGGCGGAGAATTTCGCCAATCTTACCAATCCGAATTGGGCCTACACCGTCACGGTGCCGAACGCCGAAAAGGCGATCAAGAATCCCGCCTGGCTCAACGATCCGATCTACTACACCAATCGCGGCGACAGCGAATGGGAGGGCGAAAGCCGCACCACCGGAGACTTCTCCGGGCTCGACGATGTGATGACCACCAACCCGCGCGTGGTCGAAGGCTTCATCGACATCTACAAGCAGTGGATCACCGACTTCAAGGTCGACGGCTTCCGCATCGACACCGCCAAGCACGTGAACCCCGAATTCTGGCAGGCTTTCGCGCCAGCCATCCTCGATCACGCGAAGGCCGAGGGCATCCCCAATTTCCACATGTTCGGCGAAGCCTACGAATTCGAGCCCGCGCACCTCGCCAAGTTCACCACCCATGCCGGGCTGCCCGCTGTGCTCGATTTCGCCTTTCAGGGCCGGGTGCGCGACGTGGTGGCAGGCGGCAAGCCGGCGACCGCGCTGTCCTACCTGTTCGAGACCGACGTGGTTTACGCCAAGGGGTTCGAGACCGCGCGGCAGCTGCCCACCTTCCTCGGCAACCACGACATGGGCCGGTTCGCGATGTTCGTGAAACAGGCCAATTCCGACATTACCGACGATGAGCTGGTCAGCCGTATCACGCTGGGCCATGC
>DAIQNP010000262.1:0-4204 GCA_036788335.1 Erythrobacter sp. | reverse complement strand
AACTGTCCGCGCAGTTCACACCGGAAGGCGCCTTGCCGCTGACGATCCTGTTCGACGCGACCGGCAAGGAAGTGCTGCGGGTGGCGGGCGGTTATGAATGGGACAGCCCGGAAGCGGCCATGCTGATCCGCGATGCGCTGGCGGCGGAATAGCCGCGACCCATCGCACCGCTCGGGAGTTTTCGCGCATAACCATCCCCCGGATGGTTCTGTCTGGCTTCACCCCGTCGCTTCGCTCGGGAGTTTTCGCGCATAACCATCCCCCGGATGGTTCTGTCTGGCGAAAACTGGTGGGCGGTAACGGGCTCGAACCGCTGACCCTCTCGGTGTAAACGAGATGCTCTACCAACTGAGCTAACCGCCCGCAGCACGGACCTGCGCTCTAGCGGCTGCGGGTTGAAAATCAATTGCCGAGTGGCGCGGGCGGAGGTGCGCGGCTAGGGCGGGGAGATGAGCAGACCCCGCATCCTCGTACTCGGCACCGGCGGCACCATTGCCGGGGCCGGCAGCCAGGCGACCGGCGCGGCCTATCGTCCCGGCGGGCTGGCGCTGGCGGCGCTGATCGACAATCTTGCAGGCCTCGGCCTCGATGCCGAACTGATCGCACAGGACATCGCCCGGATCGGATCGCAGGACATCGGCTGGCCGCAGTGGCAGGCGCTCCACGCCGCCTGCCGCGCCGCCGAAGCCGATCCGGCGATCACCGGGGTGATCATCACCCACGGCACCGACACGGCGGAGGAAACCGCCTTCCTGCTCGACCTGACGCTGCCGGCGGGCAAGCCCAAGCTGCTGGTCGGGGCGATGCGTCCGGCCGATGCGGTGGGCAGCGACGGGATGCGCAATTTCGCCAACGCGGTGCTGGTGGTGAGCGATCCGCACGCGGCAGGGCGCGGCGTGATGCTGGTGATGGGCGACGGCGTGTTCGCCGCGCGCGATGTGCGCAAGGCCGCCACCACCAGCATCGATGCCTTCAGGGGATTTCCGCGCGGGCCCATCGCGCGTGTCACCCCGGCCAGCCTCGACTGGTTCGGCGCAGCCCAGCGGCTGGGCGAGGCGGCGCGCTATGCCTGGCCTGCTGCCCTGCCGCGGGTCGCGATCCTGACTGCGGGCGCAGGGATGGACGAACAGCCGGTCGAGGCGCTGCTGGGGATCGGCTGCAAGGGCATCGTGCTCGCCGGGATGGGACAGGGCAACGCCCCGCAGGTGGTGCTGGCAGCGCTCGCCCGCGCGGCGGCGGCCGGCGTGCCGGTGGTGCGCTCGAGCCGGGTGGACGAAGGGCTGGTCGACCGCAATGTCGAAGTCGACGACGACGCGCTGGGTCTGGTTGCCGCGCGCGCACTCGGCCCGGCCAAGGCGCGGGTGCTGCTGATGGTGCTGATCGCGAACGGGATCACCGAAGCGGGCCGGATCCAGGCGGCCTTCGACGCAGGCTGAGGCGCGCCCCGTCAGCCGCTCGTTGCAGAGCTTTCCGCTGCGCGGTGCGCGATCGACAGGTCCTGCTTGCGCCGGTCTTCCGCCGGGGGCCTGGCGGCAGGCTGCACACCCAGCCCGACGCGCGGCACTGCCGCCCAGGCCTTTTCTTTGCGCAGGAAGAACACCACGCCGCGCAGGCGGTAATACTGGATCAGCTGGCGATAACCGAAATTCTCGACAATCGCGGCCAGCAGCAGCCAGCCGAGGTCGCGCACCGAAGCGGTGGGGCGCAATTGCCCCTCCTCGATCATCAGCACGCCCGCGCTCATGAAACAGCCGAGCACGCAGGTCAGCAGGAAATAGACCAGCGCCACCATCGGATCGAGAATGCCCAGCGCCAGCCCGGTGATCATCAACCCATAGCCCAGCAGTTCCGCAAGCGGCCCGATCAGGTCTTCCAGCGCCAGCAGCGGAAAGGCGACCATGCCGAGCCGCCCGTAACGCGGATTGAACAGCATTGTGCGGTGCTTGAAGAACACCTCCAGCCCGCCCTGCTGCCAGCGGGTGCGCTGGTTGCGAATGCCCTTGATGGTGGCGGGCGCTTCGGTCCAGCAGCAGATTTCGGGCAGGTAGGCGACGGTGTGCGGGCGCTTGTTCTCGCGCGCGATGCGTTGCAGGCGGACCAGCAGTTCCAGATCCTCACCCAGCGAATCGTGCTGGTATCCGCCTGCTTCCAGCAGCACGTCGCGGCGGAACAATCCGAACGCGCCCGATATCAGCAGCAACACGCCCAGCTGCGCCGAAGCCACCCGCCCGGCGAGGAAGGCGCGGAAATATTCGAGCGTCTGGAACAGCGGGATGAAGTCGGTGCCGGTGCCGACCTCCACCACATGCCCGTCACTGATGCCGCAGCCATTGGCGATGCGGATGCTGCCGCCTACCGCGATCACCGATCCGTCACCTTCGATGAAGGGCTGGACCGCACGCAGCAGGCCATCGGGATCGATCACCGAATCCGAATCGACGATGCAGATCAGGTCGCCGCTGGAATAGCTGATCCCGGCATTGGTGGCGTCGGCCTTGCGCCCGTTTTCCTTGTCCACCACCAGCAGGTTGTCATAGGCGCGCGAGCCGTAGCAGCCCAGCGTGCGGGTGGTGTGGAGCGCGCGGTCGATTTCGCGGTGCACCGGGAACAGGTCGAATTCCTCGTGCAGGATTGCCATCGTCCGGTCCTTCGATCCGTCGTTGACCACGATCAGTTCCAGATCGGGATATTGCAGCGACAACAGCGAACGGATGCTTTGCGCGATCGACAATTCCTCGTTGAACGCCGGCGCGATAACCGAGATGCGCGGGGCATGGGCGGCGGTGCGCTGCCACAGGTCGAAACTGTCGATGACCGGCGCGGCTTCGCGCAAGGTAACCCACCAGGCGGTCAGCAGCTGGATGATCGCAGCGGCGTTGCGCAGGATGACCGTGGCGACACAGAACCACACCAGCGCATCGAACAGCGCGAGGCCAAGCGGGCCGAGGATCGCGGCCGGATCGTTCATCGCGCGGCCCTGCGGGTGCCTGACGCAGCTTTGCGCCGGACGCCGCTGTCGGGAGCGGCGGCGGCGGCATGATCGGGGGCGGGGACGGAACCGGCGGCAAGACCGGGGGGCCCGGCGTGAACAGCGTCGGGCAGAACGGGCGGCGGTGGGTGCGCGGCCACCAGCGCGGCCAGTGCGCCGCGAAACTGCGGATTGGTCACGCTGTCGGCCAGATGCGGCAGGTCGCCCGGCAGCCGTTCGGCGATCAGCTGGAACAATGCCTGATGGCGCGGCGTGCAGGCCGGGCCGGTGCCGTCGATCCAGATCGCCAGCGCGACCGCCGAAGGCGCGCTGCCCATCGCCACGAAGGTATACAAGGCCTCGCACCGCACCAGTGGCACAGCGCCGCGGGTCACCTGTTTGAGCACGGCATTGCGGAACCGCGGCGCGCGGGCGAACTGCAGCTGCTTGAGCGCGGCGATCTCACGCGACAGGACACCGCGGCCCAGATGGTACACGGCCGGATCGAACACCCCGGCCAGTTCCGCCTGCTCGATCACCAGCGCCAGATGGTCCCCGCGGTGCAGGCGCAGGAATTGCAGCACCGCTGCCAATGGCGCATTCCTGAGCGCGGTGCGCAGGTGGTCGGTATCGACCGGGTCGTCGCCCTGCACGCAGGCAGCGATCTCGCGCACCGCGAACAGCGCGGCCGCCTGCCGGATTTCGTGTTGCCGTGCCGCCAGCAGCCGGCGGACGATCAGCCAGACATACATCCCCGCCAGCACGGCGCAGCCCCCCGCCAGCGCCGTCAGCAGCTCTGCGGGAAACCGCAGCAGGGGCCAATCGCCGAGGAGGTGGGAGAGGAGCATGATCCGCGCAGCGCCTTCAGAACCGCTGTTCCAGCCCGAGGCTGACGGTGCGGGCGGTCCATGCGCCTTCGAGATCCGCGTATTCGGCCGTGATCCTGAGGCCGATGCCCTGCCCCAGTTCGCGCCGCAGGCCGACATAGGCCGAGGTCAGCTGCCGCACCACGCCCAGCTCGTTTTCGGGATAGCGCGACGCGCCGGCGATGAAGAAGTCGCGGTCGCCGGTGTAATAGAGCGCGCGCGCCGCGCCGCCGGTCTGCCATTGGCCGCGATCATTGCGCAGGACGATGGCCTGGGCCGACAATTCGAGCGGGGTGCCACGCGGCGACACGATAACGCCGGGCGTCAGCGTGATCCCGACGAAGCTGGGCTGCGCCGCCGCCGGATCGGG
>DAIQNP010000261.1:0-4243 GCA_036788335.1 Erythrobacter sp. | reverse complement strand
CAAGCCCCGTGTCAAGCACGGGGCGACGAACTCAGGGGTGTCTGCAATGGGGTCGCTTCCCGAACGGCAGCTTTTGGTTCAAATGGACGCTTAACGGACACACTCGAAGACCGAATCTGCGAGTGTCATCACCGCACCCAATCCAGCCCCATCTCCTCGAAAATCTCCTTGTCCTCGGCCCAGTTTTCCAGCTGCTTCACATGGAGATAGAGGTGCACCGGCACGCCCAGCACCTCTGACAATTCCGCCCGCGCCGCAGCGCCGATCTGTTTGATCCGCGATCCGCCCTTGCCGAGCACGATGGCGCGCTGCGTTTCGCGGGCGACCACGATCTGCTGGTGGATTTCGATGCTGCCATCCTTGCGCACTTCGTATTTTTCGGGCCGCACCGCGCTGTCATAGGGCAGTTCTTCGTGGAGCTGCTGATAGAGCTGTTCGCGGGTGATTTCGGTGGCGAGCAGGCGTTCCGATACGTTGGAGACCTGATCTTCGGGATACATCCATTCCGCCTCGGGCATCATTGCGGCGAGCGCGTCTTTCAGCTCGGGCACGCCGTCGCCGGTCAGGGCCGAAACGAAGTAAATCTCCGCAAAATCGACCTTGCCGCCCAGATCCTGCGCCAGCACCAGCATTGGTTCCTTCTTGGCGCGGTCAACCTTGTTGATGACGAGGATCTTGCGTTCAGGGCGCGTCGCCAGCGCCTCGAGCAGCGGCTCCAACTCGTGGCGGCGCTGCTTGATCGGGTCGACCAGCAGCGCCACCGCATCGGCGGCTTCTGCGCCTTCCCAAGCGGCGCTGACCATCGCGCGGTCCAATCGCCGCTTGGGCGCGAAGATGCCGGGGGTGTCGACCAGAATCATCTGCACCGCCGCGCCCGCGACTTCATGCAGCGCAATGCCGAGCATCCGTGCGCGGGTGGTCTGCGCCTTGGCTGAAGTGATCGCGACCTTCTGGCCGACCAACTGGTTCACCAGCGTCGATTTGCCGGCATTGGGCGCGCCGATCACGGCAACCATGCCGCAGCGGGTGGGGCCGGAGGGGGAGGGTGTTTGTGTCATGTCAAAACCATATCCGTTCGCCCTGAGCTTGTCGAAGGGCCGTTCTTGTTTTTCGCGGTGTTGGGGGAGGGTAGCGCGTCGGAGAGAGAGGGTGGGTGCTCACCCGAACGCTTCCAGAAAAGCCTTGGCCGCCAGCCGTTCGGCCTCCCCCTTGCTGGTGGCGGTGGCCTCGGCCTCGCCGACATTGCGGATGCTGACCCGGACCGTGAAGCGCGCGGCGTGATCGGGGCCGCTGCGGTCCACCACCTCGTATACCGGCATGGTCCTGCGGTTGCCTGCGGCCCATTCCTGAAGCGCGCTTTTGGGGTGCTTCGACTTGCCCTCGTCGCCCTCCAGTTCGCTCGCCCACAGGCGGTAGACCTGCGTCTGCGCGACATCGAAGCCGTGTTCGATGAAGCAGGCGCCGATCAGCGCCTCCATCACATCGCCGAGGATCTTGTCGCTGTCCGCCCCGCCATCGTCGCGCGCCTGCTTGCCCAGCCGGATGTGGTCGGGCAGGCCGATCTTGCGGGCGATCCGGGCGCAGGTGACGCCGCTGACCAGCGCGTTGAGCCGCTGCGACAGCTTGCCTTCCGACCCGTTGCCCGCGCGGTAGAGCCAGCTGGCCACCGACAGGCCCAGCACCCTGTCGCCGAGGAATTCGAGCCGCTGGTAATCGGCCACTTCCGCGCCCGCGCCGTTGAAGCTGCCGTGGGTCAGCGCGTCGACCCACGGGCCGTCCTGCGCAACCGCAAAGCCGAGCGCGGCAAGCCATTCGCGGGTAACGGGGCTGAGCAGGCTCACAAGCCCTGTCCGATCCGGTTCCAGCGCGCGGCGGAGACCCATGTCCAGGGCTTGAGCCATTCGCCGCTGCCGTCGCTCGACCAGACGATCACGCTGGCGCGGCCGACCAGCAAGTCCTGCGGCACCAGCCCGACCCCGAACCCGGCGGCGGCGGGAAAGCGGCTGTCCTGCGAATTGTCGCGATTGTCGCCCATCACGAACATCCGTCCGTCCGGCACGATGATGGGCGCAAAGCTGTCCGCAGCGGTCACTCCGTAGTCCAGCACATCGTAGCTGCGCCCGCCTGGCAGTGTCTCGCGGTAACGGCGGTAGCGGCACACCTCCTCGCCCGCGGCATTGCGCGCCAGCTCTCCGCCCCAGTCGCAGCCGGTGTTGGCGGACTGCGCAGCCTCGAAAGCGGGGAGCGGCTTGCGCGGGACCAGCACGCCGTTGAGCAGCAATTGCCCGCCGACCACCCCGATGCTGTCGCCCGGCAGCGCGATCACCCGCTTGATGTAATCGCGCCCGTCGACCGGATGCTTGAAGATCACGATGTCGCCGCGCGCGGGCGGGCTCGCCAGCATCCGGCCTCCGCCCAGCGGCAGGTCGAACGGCAACGACCTGGCGGAAACACCATAGGGCCACTTGGCCGCGAGCAGGTAGTCACCGTTCATCAGCCGCGGCAACATGCTTTCGGACGGGATGGTGAAGGGCGAGAAAGCCAGCGTGCGGAACAGGAACACCGCCACCAGCAATTGCACCATGAACCAGGCAAAGCCGCCCCAGCTGTCGCCCCCGGTCCCATCGCGCTTCGCGCCGCGATCCTCGGGCGCTTCGGACAATTCGGCGGGCGGGTGAACCGATTGGCCGAGGCCGAGAGATTGGGGCTTAACATCCATTGTCTGTCCCCTTACTCGCAGGCGCACAATCGCGCAAAGGGGAACGAGAATGACCGGAACGACCAGCGAGCAGGGCGAGGAAACACCAGCGCAGGCGGTGGCGCAGGTCTGGGAGCGGCTGCGGGCGCTCGAAACCCCGACGCTGGCGGATCTGTTTGCCGCCGATCCGGCGCGGCCCGAGCGCCTGACCCGCCGCCTGACCTGGTCGCCCGACGGGGCCGAAAGCGCAGGGATGCTGATCGACTTTTCCAAGACGCAACTTGATGACGCGGCTCTGGACGCGTTCGAGGCCCTCGCCGAAGCCTGCGATTTTGCCGGGCTGCGCGCTGCGCTGTTCGATGGCGGGATCGTCAATGTCACCGAAGGCCGCGCCGCCACCCACGGCGCGATGCGCGGCAGCGGTACGCCGTCGCAGGTCGAGGAGGCCGAGGCCCTGCTCGCCCGCATGGGAATGCTGGTCGAGGCGATCCACGAAGGCGCCCTGGGCGAAGTCCGCCATTGCATCAGCGTCGGGATCGGCGGATCCGCGCTCGGCCCGGCGCTGGCGATCGACGCGCTGACCCGCGATCACCGTCTGGTCGATGTGCATATCGTGTCGAACATCGACGGGCTGGCGCTGGAACAGGCCTTTGCCGCCTGCGATCCGCAGACCACGCTGATCGCGGTCGCCTCCAAGACCTTCACCACCACCGAAACCCTCACCAACGCCCAGAGCGCGCTCAATTGGCTGGCCGATAACGGGGTGGAGGACCTCGGCGGGCGGGTGATCGCGCTGACCGCCGCGCCCGAAAAGGCGGTCGAATGGGGGGTGGATGAAACCCGCGTGCTGCCGTTCCCCGAAAGCGTCGGCGGGCGCTATTCGCTGTGGTCCTCGATCGGCTTCCCGCTGGCGCTGGCGGTCGGGATGGACGAATTTTCCGCGATGCTGGCAGGCGCCAAGGCGGTGGATGACCATTTCCGCGAGACCGAGGGCAGGGCCAATGCGCCCCTGCTCGCCGCCTTCGCCGACCAGTTCTACACCCGGCTGAAGGGCTGCCAGACCCGCGCGGTGTTCGCTTATGACGAGCGGCTGGCGCTGCTGCCCGACTATCTCCAGCAGCTCGAAATGGAATCGAACGGCAAGAGCGTGACGGTGGATGGCCGCCCGGTCGACGGGCCGACGGCGGCTGTGACCTGGGGCGGGGTGGGGACAGACGCGCAGCACGCGGTGTTCCAGCTGCTGCATCAGGGCACGCACCTGATCCCGGTCGACTTCATCGCCAGCATCGAGGCAGGCGACGCGCTGGACCCGGCGCATCACCGCAACCTGCTGATGAACTGCCTCGCGCAGGGCGCGGCGCTGATGGCGGGCAAAGCGGCTGAGGATCCCGCGCGCGCCTATGCCGGCGACCGGCCCTCGACCACCTTCCTTGTCGATGATTGCGATGCCGCCGCGCTGGGCGCGCTGATCGCGTTCCACGAACACCGCACCTTCGCCAATGCGGTGCTGATGCAGGTCAACCCCTTCGACCAGTTCGGCGTGGA
>DAIQNP010000260.1:0-4256 GCA_036788335.1 Erythrobacter sp. | reverse complement strand
CGCCCGGCACCGCCCCCGGCCCCGCGGACGCACCGATGTCGAGCCGGGGCACGTCGACCCAGTCGCCCGGTTCGGGCCGTCTAGGGGATTGCCCGTAGGATATTTCCTTTGCCTCACGCAGCACATCCTCACCGATCCCGAAAAACCGGGCGAGCACGGCGCGATCCTGCTCCTCCAACCGGCGCGGGCTGCCTTTGCGAATGAATTGTTGCAGATAGCTCGGGTTGCGGCCGAGCAACTCGGACAGGCTCGCCAAGCTGACTCCGCGCTGCTGCGACAGATCAAGCAACAGGGCGCGCGGCCCCGGTGGCGGAACGGCGGCGGGTTTCGCGGTTTCTTTCATCCTTCCTTCCTACATGACGGATTTTTCCTAGACAAGTAGGAAATGCGATGGAACATTAATGGAACATCGGGCGATTCGCTCGATCCGTTGATCTCCAACCGCCTATGAAGGAGGTGTCATGCTGTTACGCACCGTCGAACAATTCCTGCGCGATCACGACATGCCGGCAACCAAATTCGGCCGACTCGCCGCTCACGACCCGCGCTTCGTGCTCGACCTGAGAATGGGCCGGCTTCCGCGCCCCGCCACCGAAGCCCGCACCCGAGCATGGATGGCAGGCTACGCCGCCCGCGCCGGGACCTGCACGCCAACCCTCCACTTCCGGGAGCCTGTATCATGCTGACCGAATCCTATCGCGACCCCGCCTTCGCCCTGCTTGCCGACATCGGCGCGCCCGAGACCAAATCGGCCCCACGCGCCGCCCTTCATTCCCCCCCGCGCGTTCGTCGCACGCTGGCCGACCGGGTAAGCGCTGCGGTCAAGGCGCTCGCCGCCGATCAGGGCGCGCTGCTGTCGCATCGGGAAACCGCCTGGGCCTCGATCACCTTTGCCGGGACGCGTCACCAGCTGGTATTCGAGTTCTGCGGCGCAGCGGCGGTGGCGGCGGGCGAAAAGCTGATCGAGCGCCTGCCCGATTACGAATTCGCGATCCCCGGCCAACTGGTCGCCGATGCCACCATAACCGCCGTCGACCACCGCTTCGGCGCGATGGAGCGGCTGGAGGTGACGGCAGTGCTGTTGCTGCTGGAGGAGGGGTGAACACTATCCCGCCTTCCCGGGCTTGACCCGGGACCCCGCTTGCTTTGGGCCGCCAGAAGGCAGCGGGGCCCCGGCTCGGGGGCCGGGGAGACGAAGTTTCTCAGGTCCGCCGCACCACCAAATTCCGGATCTCGCTCATGTCCTCCATCGCGAAGCGCACGCCTTCGCGGCCCAGCCCGGAATCCTTGACCCCGCCGTAAGGCATGTTGTCGACCCGGTAGCTTGGCACGTCGTTGATCACGATCCCGCCGACATCGAGCCGGTCCCACGCGTCGAACATCTGGAACAGGTCGCGGGTGAAGATGCCCGCCTGCAAACCGAACTTGGAGTTGTTGACCTCCTCCAGCGCCGCGCTGAAATCGTCGAAGCGCTGCAGGATGGCGAGCGGGCCGAAGGCTTCCTCGTCACGGGCTTTCGCGCCATCCGGCACGCCTTCGAGCAGCGTCGCTTCCAGCATGTTGCCGCGCGACAGGCCCCCACCGCACAGCAGGGTCGCGCCCGCTTCAACGGCTTCGTCGATCCAGCCCTTCAGCCGTTTGGCCTCCCCGTCCGAAATCATCGGGCCGATGAAGGTGTCGCGGTCCTTGGGATCGCCCGCGACCAGCTTGCCTGCGCGCTCGACCAGCATCGCCTTGAAGGCATCATACACCGCATCATGGATCAGAATGCGCTGCACGCCGATGCAGGACTGGCCTGACTGGTAGAACGCGCCGAAGATCACTCGCTCCAGCGCATCATCCAGATCGGCGTCCTTGTCGATGATCACCGCTGCATTGCCGCCGAGTTCGAGCACCACCTTCTTCTTGCCCGCCTTGGCCTTGAGGTCCCAGCCAACCCCCGGCGAGCCGGTGAAGCTCAGCAGCTTGAGCCGCTCGTCCTCGGTGAACAGATCGGCCCCGTCGCGGCTGGCGGGAAGGATGCTGAACGCACCTTCGGGCAGCACATCGCATTCGGCCAGCACCTCGCCCATGATGATCGCGCCGAGCGGGGTCTTGCTGGCGGGCTTCATCACAAAGGGGCAGCCCATCGCAATGGCGGGCGCGATCTTGTGCGCGGCCAGGTTGAGCGGGAAGTTGAATGGCGAGATGAAGCTGCACGGCCCGATCGGCACGCGCTTCCACATCCCCATATAGCCCTTGGCCCGCGCCGAAATGTCGAGCGGCTGGACTTCGCCGTAGTTCCTCACCGATTCCTCCGCCGCGATGCGGAAGGTGTCGATCAGGCGGGTGACCTCGCCTTCGGCATCCTTGATCGGCTTGCCCGCCTCGACACACAAAGCGTAGGCGAGTTCGTCGAAGCGTTCGCGAAAGCGCGCGACGCAGTGCATCAGCACATCCTGCTTCTCGTAAGACGCCAGCCTTGCCATCGGCTCCGCTGCGCGCACCGCCCCGGCGATGGCTTCCTCGATCACATCGGGCGTCGCGAGCGCGGTGCGGAAGGCGACTTCGCCAGTGTATTTGTCGGTCACCGCAAGATCGGTGTTCGGCTGCACCGCCTTGTTGTTGAGGTAGAGCGGATAGGTGTCTTTCAATCGCATGGTTGTCTCGTCTTCCTCGCCTTCCCGGACCTGATCCGGGATCCCGCTATTTTTCTGGCCGCTGCGGGAAGGAAGCGGGGCCCCGGGTCGAGCCCGGGGAGACGCAAGGGTTCAAAGCTCCTTGCTCAGTCGCTTGATGTCATGGTTCAGAATCTGGTCGTTTTCGGTGTAGTCAACCGGGCAATCGATCAGATGCACGCCGGGCGTGGCGAGGCAGTGCGCCAGCAGGTCGGTGAGATGCTCGCTCGACGTCACCCGGTGGCCGATGGCACCATAGCTTTCGGCGTATCTGACGAAATCGGGGTTGCCATAGGTCAGCCCGAAATCGGCGAACCCCATGTTGGCCTGCTTCCAGCGGATCATCCCGTAGGCATCGTCGCGCAGGATCAGCACGGTCAGGTCGAGGCCGAGCCGCACCGCGGTCTCCATCTCCTGGCTGTTCATCATGAACCCGCCGTCGCCGCAGATCGCCATCACCTTTCGGTCCGGATAAAGCATCGAACTCATCATCGCCGACGGCAGGCCCGCCCCCATCGTCGCCAGTGCATTGTCGAGCAGCACGGTGTTGGGCAGGTAAGCCGAATATCCCCGCGCGAACCAGAGCTTGTACACCCCGTTATCGAGGCAGATGATCCCGTCCTCGGGCATCGCGCCCCTCACCTGCGCCACCAGATGCGGCGGAAAGATCGGGAAGCGCGCGTCGGCGGCGAGCGGCTGGGTGTGCGCCACTTCGGCGGCGCGATATTCCAGCATCCGCTTGAAATCCCAGCGGCCCTGCGGGACGATGTCATCCTTGATCTGATAGATCGCGTTGGCGATGTCGCCGATCACTTCGATGTGGGGGAAATAGACCGGATCGACCTCGGCGGTGCGGGTCGAGACGTGGATCACGGTCGGGCCACCTTGCTGCATGAAGAAGGGCGGCTTTTCGATCACGTCGTGGCCGATATTGACGATGCAATCGGCATCCTCGATCGCGCGGTGGACGAAATCGCCCGCCGACAGCGCCGCGCAGCCCAGAAACAGCGGGTGGCGTTCATCGACCACGCCCTTGCCCATCTGGGTGGTGACAAAGGGGATGCCGGTCTTGTCGATCAGCTGGCGCAGCATCCGCCCGGTCATCTTGCGGTTGGCGCCCGCGCCGATGACAAGGATCGGGGCTTTCGCCTGTTCGATCGCCAGCACCGCCTGACGCACCGCCTTTTCCTCGGCGCTGGGACGCCGCGCGAGGCTGGCGGCAATCGGGCGGCTGGTGGTGTGCTCCTCGGCAATGTCCTCGGGGAATTCCAGATGCGTCGCGCCGGGCTTTTCCTCCTCGGCCAGCCGGATCGCCTCGCGCACGCGACTGGGAATGTTGTCGGCGCTGGCAAGCTGGTGGGCGTATTTGGTGATCGGCCCCATCATCGCCACCACGTCGAGGATCTGGAACCGGCCCTGCTTCGATTTCTTGATCGGTTTCTGGCCGGTGATCGCCAGCGTGGGCATCCCGCCGAGCTGCGAGTAGGCGACCGCGGTCACCATGTTGGTCGCCCCCGGCCCCAGCGTTGCCAGGAACACGCCGGTCTTGCCGGTATGCCGCCCGTAAGTCGCCGCCATGAAGCCTGCGCCCTGTTCGTG
>DAIQNP010000259.1:0-4272 GCA_036788335.1 Erythrobacter sp. | reverse complement strand
GGGCGATATTGTCGGCGAGCGGGTCCACGCGGTGGCGATCAAGGCGGATGTGCCGGCCGCATGACCCTCAATCCCGCCCTGCGCCTGCGCCGCGCAGCGCGGCTGATCGTGCTTGATCCCGAGGGCCGCGCGCTGATGTTCCGCTATGACGTGCCGGGGCGACCGCCCTTCTGGGTGACGGCAGGTGGCGAGGTCGAGCCGGATGAAAGCTTCGAGGATGCGGCGCGGCGCGAACTGTTCGAGGAAACCGGCATCACCGCCGATCCGGGGCCGCAAATCGCGCAGATGACGCCCGAGTTCATCACCGTTCAGGGCGAGCCGGTGCAGGCCGATGAACGGTTCTTCCTCGTCCGCGTGGCAGCGGCAGAGATCGACACCAGCCGCCACACCGAACTGGAACAGGCGTTGGTTCACGCTCGACGAACTCGCCGACTGGCCCGAGGCGATTTTCCCGGTTCACTTGGCTGCGATGATCCGGGCGCAAACCGCAACCTGATTGCCCTCGCCCTGCCTGATCGCTAGTCCTCGATGCAAAGGGGAGAGTGCAAGCAATGGACTATAGCGGCAAGGTGGCCTGGATCACCGGGGCATCCTCCGGCATTGGCGCAGCGCTGGCACGCGAGTTGGCAGCGCGCGGCAGCCATGTGGTGCTGTCGGGTCGTGACGAAGCCCGGCTGGCGGCAGTCGCGGCCGATTGCGGCGAGAGCCTGCTGCTCCCCTTCGACGTGCGCGACGATGCCGCGCTGGCCGCTGCCACCGCAGCAGCGATGGCATGGAAGGGCGAGATCGACATCGCCTTCGCCAATGCCGGGATTTCGCAGCGCAGCCGCGCGCTCAAGACCGATATGCAGGTTTACCGCGACATCATCGCCATCGACCTCCTCGCCCAAATTGCTTTCACGCAAGGGCTGATCGGACATATGACCGAACGCGGATCCGGCGCGCTCGGCTTCATTTCCTCGATCGCGGGCAAGGTCGGCGTGCCGCTGCGCACCGCCTATTGCGCCGCCAAGTTCGGCCTTTCAGGCTATGCTGACGCGCTGCGCGGCGAGTTGTCGCAGACCGGCGTCAGCGTCCACACCATCTACCCCGGTTCGGTCGCCACCAATGTCTCGCGCAATGCGCTGACCGGCGAAGGCACGGCGCGCGGGCGGTCGGACAAGGCGATCGAAGCGGGCATCCCCGCCGACGAGGCAGCCCGCACCATGCTCGACGCCATCGCGGCCGGAACGCGCGAAATCATTGTCGCGCGGGGGATCGAGGAAAGCATGGGCGAACTGCGCCGTACCCCCGACACGCTGTTCGACACCGTCGCGGCGATGGTCGCCAATGGCTACATGGACAAGCTGGAGCACGAATGATGACTTTCGATCAGAAACGGGTGAGCCTCGCCAACGGGATTCACCTCGACGTGGTCGATGAAGGCCCGGTCGATGCCCCGGTGCTGATCTTCCTGCACGGTTTTCCCGAAAGCCACCGCACCTGGCGCCACCAGATCACGAATTTTCGGGACCGCTACCGTTGCATCGCGCCCGACCAGCGCGGCTATCGCGGATCGTCCAAGCCACAGGAGGTCGCGGCCTATACTCCCGACAAGCTGATCGGCGACGTGTTCCTGCTGGCCGATGCGCTGGCGATCGGCAGCTTCACAATTGTCGGCCATGATTGGGGCGGCGCGCTGGCGTGGGGGGTGGCACTGGGCGGGCAGCATATGCGCGTCAGCCGCGCGGTGATCGCCAACGCCCCGCACCCGGCAATCTTCCAGCGCCTGCTTTACACCCACCCCGTCCAGCGCGAGGCGAGCCAGTATATTAGGGGTTTCCGCGACACCGCGAATGATGCGCTGGTCAAGGACCACGGCCTCACCGGCCTGCTGCTGAAGGAGGTCAAGTGGGACCGCCCCACAGCGATGGAGCCGGAAGAGCGCGATGCGCTGCTGCGCGACTGGCAGAACCGCGATGCGGCGTTCGGGATGCTCAACTACTACCGCGCCAGCCCGATCGACGTGCCGACGATGGACGCGCCGTTCGCGGTGCCGGAGGGCTGGACCCCGCCCGCCTTGCCCAAGCTGACCATTCCGACGCTGGTGATCTGGGCCTTGGACGATCTCGCCCTGCCCCCTGAAAACCTTGAGGGGCTTGGGGACATCATCGACCCGCTGACCATCGTGCGCGTGCCCGATTGCGGACATTTCGTCCCGTGGGAAGCACCCGATGCAGTGAACGCGGCGATGACGGCGTTTCTGGCGGACTGACCCCCTCCTCCCGTTCGCCCTTGCCTTTCGAAAGGTTGCCTTTCTTCTACGGCTCGCGTGAAGCTTCAAAGTGGAGAACGACCCTTCCCAAGCTCGGGCAGCGCAGGGGGGCTACCTGATTGGCGAAGGTTGCTATCACCGCGCACGGCCCGGCGTTGGTAATGTCGACGAATTCATACGCCAGTGGCTCGGTTGAAGCCGCCATCGCCATTGCCCTTTTGCCCTTCCGCCCCTAAGTGCGCGGCCAATCATGGCAAGCATCGGAAACCACGACAATCCCGGACAGCTGACCTTCGCTGTTCCCAAGGGCCGCATCCTCGACGAGGCGTTGCCGGTGATGGCACGCGCCGGGATCGAACCCGATGCCGACTTCCACGATCCCAAAAGCCGCGCGCTGGCCTTCGCCACCAACCGGCCTGACATGCGGCTGATCCGGGTGCGCGCCTTCGATGTCGCGACTTTCGTAGCCCACGGCGCGGCACAGGTCGGGATCGTGGGATCGGACGTGATCGAGGAGTTCGACTATTCCGACCTTTACGCCCCGGTCGATCTCGGGGTCGGGCTGTGCCGCCTGTCGGTCGCCTGCATGGCCGAAGACTTCGGCACGCCGCTGAGCGCCAGTCACCTCAGGGTCGCGACCAAGTATCCCAATCTCACCCGCCGCCATTTCGAAGCGACGGGCGTACAGGCCGAATGTGTCAAGCTGAACGGCGCGATGGAGCTTGCCCCCTCGCTGGGCCTTGCGCGGCAGATCGTCGATCTGGTCTCGACCGGGCGGACGCTGGCGGAAAACGGGCTGGTCGAGACCGACCGGATCCTCGACATCTCCGCCCGGCTGATCGTCAACCGCGCCGCGCTCAAGACCGATCCGCGCGTCGCAGACCTCGTCGCCGCCTTCCGTGCCGATGCCGAGGCGCGCGCCAATGGCGAAAGGGCGGCCGCATGAGCCCGATCCTCTCCACCCTGCAGCCCGATTTCGCGGCCCGCTTCGACCGCATTGTCGATTCCCGGCGCGAGACCGACAGCGATGTTGCCGGCCAGGTCAGCGACATCCTGCGGATGGTCAAGGTGCGCGGGGACGAGGCCCTGCGCGACTACACCCAGCGCTTCGACGGCTATACCCTGAGCGAAGACAGCGACTGGTCGATCCCGCGCGAACGCTGCGAACAGGCCTATCACGAGCTGGCACCGGACCTGCGCGATGCGCTCGAACTCGCGGCTGCGCGCATACGGGCCTATCATCAGGCGCAGCTGCCGGAAAACCGAGACTATGTCGATCCGGCAGGCGTGCGGCTGGGCGCGATCTGGCGGCCGGTCGATGCCGCCGGGCTCTATGTGCCGGGCGGGCGGGCAGCCTATCCCTCATCGCTGCTGATGAACGCGATCCCGGCGCGGGTCGCAGGAGTCGAGCGGCTGGTGGTGGTCACCCCCACGCCCAAGGGCCAATCCAACCCGATGGTGCTGGCCGCAGCCCATATTGCGGGCGTGGACGAAATCTGGCGCGTGGGCGGGGCGCAGGCCGTGGGCGCGCTCGCCTATGGCACCGACCGCATCCGCCCGGTCGACGTGATCACCGGCCCCGGCAATGCCTGGGTGGCCGAGGCCAAGCGCCAGTTGTATGGCGTGGTCGGGATTGACATGGTCGCGGGGCCTTCGGAAATCCTCGTGATCGCCGACGGCAACAACGATCCCGACTGGATCGCCGCCGATCTGCTGAGCCAGGCCGAACACGACCCGACCTCGCAATCGATCCTGATCACCGACGATGCCGGCTTCGCGCGGCAAGTCGAGGACTGCATCGATTTGCAGATCGCCCAGCTTTCGACCGGCAAGACCGCGCGCACCAGCTGGGACAACCACGGCGTGATGATCGTCGTCAACGACCTTTTGGCCGAAGCACCGACGCTGGCCAACCGGCTGGCTGCCGAACACGTCGAACTCGCGGTCGACGATCCCGAACCCTTCATGCACGCCATCCGCCACGCCGGCAGCATCTTCCTCGGCCGGATGACGCCCGA
>DAIQNP010000258.1:0-4275 GCA_036788335.1 Erythrobacter sp. | reverse complement strand
CAGCCCGCCGCGTCTGGTGGTCAGCGTCAAATCATGCTCTGCCGCCAGCCGTGCGGCGGTTTCAGGCAAGGCGCTGCGGGTGGAGACGTGGAATTTCGCCAGCCAGGCGTGCAGCAGCCGTTCCACCGACCCGGGCAAGCCGCTGAGATCGCCGAAATCGACCACGTGCAATTCGCCGCCCGGCGCCAGATGGCGCGCAGCATGGGCAAAGGCGCCTTCCCAGTCGGGGATCATCGACAGCGAATAGGACAGGACCACCCGGTCGAACGTCGCTTCACCGAACAGGGCATCAGCATCAAAGGCGCAGGCATCGCCTTCGACCAACCGCGCCTCGTCGCCCAGCGTCGCGCGCGCGCTTTTGAGCATTTCGGCTGAGATATCGAGCCCGTACAATCTTACGCCCGGCCATGCCTTGCGGATCTTGGCAAGGTTGCGCCCGGTGCCGCATGCCACTTCGAGCACCCGCATTCCGGGCCGCGCTGCCAATCCGGCAATCAGCGTGTCGCGCCCGAACAGGTAGTATTTGCGCGTCAGGTCATAGATATGCCGCTGCCCGCGATAGACCTCGTCCATCAGGACCGCGTGGCTTCCGCCTGTTGCTGCCCGCTCCGCCTTCGGCCCTGCCGCCATCACTTGAGCTCGTACAGATGCACGCCGCCATAGATCGATGACCGGTCGCGGCGCGTAAGGTCGGCGGATTGTTCCTCAAGGTAGTTCCATTTCGACAGGATCGTATCGTCCAGCCGCCCGGTCAGCAGGCTTGGCTCGGCTGCGGTCCGGAACAGCACGCGCGCGCCGGGGCGGCTGGCGCGGGTGATCAGGGTCCACAACTCGTCAAGCTGGGCGTTGTTCATCCAGTCCTGCGCGTCGAGCAGCACGAAGCGGTCCATGCTTGCTTCGTCGCGGTCGCCGATCCAGTGCACCATGTTGGCGCGGATCACGTCGAGCCGTTCCACCCGTTCTTTCATCGCGTCCCAGTTGGCGCGCTGGAGGTAAGGCGGCAGCGGCGCGCCCTCGGCCCGGCTGTAACCGCGCCCGAAGGCCTGCCAGGCGAAGTAGTTGTCCTTGACCTCGAAGTCGCAGGCGAGCTTTTCCAGCCGCCGCCGCAGCACCTCGGCCATACGCTCGTCACCGGCGAGATGCTCGAACTGTGCCGGCGGAATGCCGAGGCCGAACAGCGAGGCGGGCTGGTCGGTCAGCCAGCGGATGAACTTCTTCTCGAACACCGGGGCAAGCTCGCGTTCGAACACCTCGCGCTGTTCCTCCAGCGTCTGCGCTTCGAGCACCTTGCCGAGGTCGATCTTGTAAAGCTTGGCAAAGACGTGGGCTAAACCAATGAAATTGCCGAGCAATCCCTTCTTGTAAATGCCCTTGGTGAAGTACGAGATCCGCCGCCGCCCGGTCAGGTCGCGCTTTTCCCAATAGGCGCGGCTTTCCGCGTCCAAATGGGGGGCGATCATGGTCTTGTAGACCTCGCTGTTTTCCTTGTGATCGGCGTGCGCGAAGAAGCGGTGGAAGCGTTCGTAATTGGGCAGGTGGCGGATCGCAGCGATCTTGAGCCTGCCGAGCGCGACGTGCGCCTTGTTCAAATCGACCGCCGTCACGCTGGCGGGGTTCGCGGTCAGGTAGGACAGCGCGTTGCAGCTGCCGCTGGCAATGCACATGACGCGGCTGTCGGGCTGGATGTCGAGGCCCTCCATGTCGACCACCGGGTCTTCCCAGATCTGGGCATAGACCAGCCCCTTGAAGGCCAGCGCAAACGCCTTGTCGAGCAGCTTGTCGCCGACCTTGGCGTCCTTGCGGACCACCGCTTCCTCGATGATCCGCTTTGCCTGAGTTGCCATGTGCTTGTGGTTCCTGAGAGGGGTTAGACGTTTGTCATATTGACCGAGCGTGTCGGCAATGTGACGGTTTCCACAGCTAAGCGGTTCCTGCAAGCATGGCGGCATAGGCGCGCGGATCGGCATTGCCGCCGGTGATCATGATGACGGTGTCCGCGTCGACCGGCACCTTGCCCGCCAGCGCCGCTGCCAGTGCCGCCGCGCCGCCGGGTTCGACGACAAGACGCAGGGTCGCAAAGGCGAAGCGTTGGGCGGCGCGCACCTCGTCATCGGTCACCGCGATGCCCGGCTCCGACCGGCCGGAGAGCACGGCGAGGTTGATCGGCTTGGTCGCGGTGGGTTGGAGCGCGTCGCAGATGGTGCGCGGCGCATCCGGTCCGGCGGCAATGATGGCGCCTGCTGCCAGGGACTGCCCGACCATGTCCCAGCCGGCCGGCTCGACCGGATGGATCGCGCTGCCGGGCGAGCCGAGCGCAAGCCCCGCCGCCAGCCCGCCGCCGCCGCAGCAGGCGATGATCCGGGATGGCGAACGGCCGAGTTGCGCGATGGCTTCGATCGCGGCGCTGCCTTGCCCCTCGATCACCCACGGATCACCGAATGCATGGACCAGCGTCCCGCCGCGCTTGCCGATCAGCGCCGCCGCCACCGCATCGCGGTCCTCGCCGGGTCTCCGGTAGAGCACCACCTCGGCCCCGAGCGCGCGCGTGTTGGCGAGCTTCACCTGCGGCGCATCATGCGGCATCACGATGGTCGCCGCGATTCCGAGCCGCCGTGCCGCCCAAGCCACACCTTGCGCATGGTTGCCCGACGACACCGCCACCACCCCGGCGGCGCGCTGTTCGGGCGACAGGTTGCTCAATCGCCACCACGCACCCCTGATCTTGAACGAGCCGATCGGTTGCAGATTCTCGCATTTGACCCATGCCCGCACGCCCCCGATCTCCACCTGTAGCAGCGGGGTCGGCGGCCGGATCGCCGCGACCGATTCGGCGGCGGCCAGCACGCCCTCGCAGGTGGGCATCCGTTCAGCCACGCTTGCGCCTTCCTGTCTGTTGGAGACAGATGAGACACTGTCCTGGGCGCGAAATTCTCCGCCCGGACTGCCCCTGACGGCGCAATAGCGGCAGGGCGGGGAGGGCGGGCACGGGAGGCATGGTCCGATCCTGAGGAAATTCGGTCACACAGGAAAGCCGGATCATTTGTCCCCCCCGGCGCATTCGACTAAGCGAACGCGCAAGATTCGCATCGGAAAGGTCCCCTATCATGTCGGCAGCAAAATCCAGAACGGTCCTCGTCATCGGCGCGGGCGGGGTCAGCTCGGTCTGTGTCCACAAGATGGCGTTCAACCCGGATATCTTCCCCGAAATCCACCTCGCCAGCCGCACCAAGTCCAAGTGCGATGCCATTGCCGCCAGCGTCAAGGAACGCTGCGGGCGCGATGTCGCGACCTACGAAATCGACGCCGAGGAAGTCCCGGCGATGGTGAACCTGATCCGCAAGACGGGCGCAGGGCTGGTGGTGAACCTCGCGCTGCCCTATCAGGATCTGCCGATCATGGACGCCTGTCTGGAGGCGGGCGTGGATTACCTCGACACCGCGAACTACGAGCCCAAGGACGAGGCGAAGTTCGAGTACCACTGGCAGTGGGCCTATCATGATCGCTACAAGGACGCGGGCCTGATGGCGCTGCTGGGTTCGGGCTTCGATCCGGGCGTAACGTCTGTCTTCACCATGTGGCTGAAGAAGCACAAGCTCAAGACCATCCGGCAGCTCGACATTCTGGACTGCAACGGCGGCGATCACGGCCAGCATTTCGCCACCAACTTCAACCCGGAAATCAACATCCGCGAAGTGACCGCCCCGGCCCGCCACTGGGAGAACGGCGAGTGGGTGGAAACCCCGGCAATGCAGGTCCGGACCGAGTTCGATTTCGAGGCGGTCGGCAAGAAGAACGCCTACCTGATGTATCACGAGGAGCTGGAAAGCCTCGCCCGCTTCGTGCCCGAACTGGAGAGGGCGCGGTTCTGGATGACCTTTGGCGACCAGTACATCACCCACCTCACCGTTCTACAGAATGTCGGCATGACCAGCATCGAGCCGGTGAAATATCAGGGCCGCGACATCATCCCGCTGCAATTCCTCGCGGCCGTGCTGCCCAAGCCCGAATCGCTGGGCGAGACGACCAAGGGCAACACCAACATCGGCGTGATCGCGACCGGAGAAGCTTTGGATGGTTCGGGTGAGAAGACGTTCTATATCAAGAACATTTGCAGCCACGAAGCGGCCTATGAGGAAACCGGCAACCAGGCGGTCAGCTACACCACCGGCGTGCCCGCGATGATCGGCGCTGCGATGATGGTGCGCGGCGACTGGCGCGGGGAGGGCGTGTTCAACATCGAACAGATGGACCCCGATCCCTTCATGGACATGCTCA
>DAIQNP010000257.1:0-4301 GCA_036788335.1 Erythrobacter sp. | reverse complement strand
ATGAAGATGAAGTCGGTCATCGCCGGCGAATAGACCGCCCCGCCCGCGCACGGCCCCATGATGAGGCTGATCTGCGGCACCACGCCGGACGCCAGTACATTGCGCTGGAACACCTCGGCATAGCCGCCAAGGCTGGCCACGCCCTCCTGAATCCGCGCCCCGCCCGAATCGTTGAGGCCGATCACCGGCGCGCCGACCTTCATTGCGGTGTCCATCACCTTGCAGATCTTCTCGGCGTGCCGTTTCGACAGCGAGCCGCCGAACACGGTGAAATCCTGCGAGAAAACGAACACCAGCCGCCCGTTGATCGTGCCGCTGCCGGTCACTACCCCGTCGCCGGGAATCTTCTGCGTCTCCATCCCGAAATCGGTGCAGTCGTGCTCCACATAGGTATCGACTTCCTCGAACGAGCCTTCGTCAAGCAGCACGTCGAGCCGTTCGCGCGCGGTCAGCTTGCCCTTGGCGTGCTGGGCATCGATCCGCTTTTGACCGCCGCCCATCCGGGCAGCTTCGCGGCGGCGTTCCATTTCGGCGATATTGGCGGACATCCGGGTTCCCTTGCGTCTGTTTGCCCGAACCGTTGCCGGACCCGCCTGCCAGCGTCAACGTGTCAAAAAACGCGGTGCGGTCAGGGCCGGACCACGCCCTTCTCGACCAGACTGCGCGCGGTGGCTTCGATGCTGTCGGCCGCCGGGATAAATTCCATGCCGAGCACGCGGCGGGTGTGATCGGCCGAAACATCGCGGGTGCGGCCAAGTTCGCTCTTGACCAGCTTGATCTCGGCCATGAACGGCGCGAGCAGCGTGACCAGCAGCGACGGCAACTTGCGGCTGGGCACCTTGCGCGCAAGCTCGGGCGTGCGGGCGCGCAAGGTGGCGGCGACGTCGGCCAGCCACATAAAGCTCTCCTGCACCGGGAAGCGTTCGCCCCGGACAATATCGGCGGGGGCATCGAGCGCGAGGATATGCGCGCGGGCGACATCGCGCACATCGATGATGCCGAAGCCCACATCGGGGATCGCGGGAACCTCGCCGGTCATCAGCTTGCGGACCAGTTCGATCGAGGTCGACAGGTCGTCATCCACCACCGGCCCCAATACCGCGGCCGGGTTGACCGAGCAGAACGCCATCGCGGGCGCGTTCGCCGCAACCCACTCGCGCGCGGCTTTTTCCGCTACGGTCTTGGAGCGGTGATAGGGCGGCACGTCGGGGTTATCGAGCACGGTCCAGTCAGTGTGATCGAACCGCGCCTTGCCCGGGCCATGACCATAGGCGATCGCGGCGGCCGAGCTGGTCAGCACGAAGCGCTCGATCCCGGCGGCATGGGCAAACCGCAGCGCCCGCAAGGCGCCTTCGCGCGCAGGGATGACGAGTTCGTCCGGGTGCTTGGGGACGCTGAGGGGAAAGGGCGAGGCGACGTGCGCTACCGCGTCGGCACCGGCGCAGGCCTCGGCCCAGCCAGCGTCACGTTCGAGATCGGCTTCGAACACGGACAGACGCTCGCCCGCATCGGGCCAGCGGGCGCGCAGGCGCGGTTCGCTCTTGGCGACATTGCGCACCGTGGTGTGCACCGACTTGCCTGCGGCGAGCAACTGGTCGATCAGCTCGCCGCCGATATAGCCGCTCCCGCCGGTCACCATCACCCTGTCTGCCATGCCGCGCTCCCCTGCTGCGAGTCGCGCCACCCTATCATCATAGGGCGAAGCGGCGACCTATTTGAACAGCACCAGTTCTTCCGCCATCGTCGGATGGATCGCGACGGTGGCATCGAAATCGGCCTTTGTCAGCCCGGCCTTCACCGCAATGGCGGCGGCCTGCATGATCTCTGGCGCGTCGGGGCCGATCATGTGGATGCCGACGATCCGGTCGTTCGCGGCATCGACGATCATCTTGTAAAGGCTGCGTTCGTTGCGGGCTGCCACGACGTTCTTCATGGAGCGGAAGTCGGACTGGTAGACCTTGATGCTGCCGAGCGTGTTGCGCGCTTCGGCTTCGGTCAACCCGACGGCGGCGATCGGCGGGTGGCTGAACACCGCGCTGGGCACACAGGAATGGTCGACAGCATAGGGCTCGCCCTCACCGAACACCGAATCGGCGAAAGCCTGCCCCTCGCGGATCGCCACCGGGGTCAATTGCACCCGGTCGGTCACGTCGCCGACGGCGTATATGTGTTCGACATTGGTACGGCTGAAGGCGTCGACCACGATTTCGCCGCGCTTGCCGGTTTCGACGCCGACTGTTTCCAGCCCCAGACCTTCGATATTGGGAAGGCGGCCCGTGGCGACCATCACCGCGTCGAATTCGCGCGGGTCCTGCCCGGTCAGCTTGACCAGCAGCGTGCTGTCGTCCTGTCGCTCGATCCGCTCGAATTCGGCCATGAACAGGAACTCGATGCCCTTGGTCAGGGAAATTTGCAGCAACCGGTCACGCACGCTCGCGTCGTAGCTGCGCAGGATCGTGTCGGAGCGGTTGGCGATCGTCACCTTGCAGCCGAATTCATTGAAGATGCCGGCGAATTCATTGGCGATATAGCCCCCGCCCGCAATCAGGATGCGGCGCGGCAGATGGTCGAGGTGGAATGCCTCGTTCGAGGTGATGACGTGCTCGTTGCCCGGAAATTCGGGGATCAGCGGGCGCGCGCCGGTGGCGATCAGGATATATTTCGCGGTGACAACCTTGCCGCTCGCCAGCGTGATCTCATGCAGCCCGGTAATGACCGCACGTTCGGAAATCACCTCGACCCCGTGATTGCCGAGCGTTTCGCCGTAGAGCCCTTCGAGCCGGGAGACGTCGGCCTGCACCGAATCGCGCAAGGCGGCCCAGTCGAAGCGCTTGCCCTCGATGGTCCAGCCGAAATGTTCGGCATCGACCAGATCCTCGGCGAAGTGCGCGCCGTAGACCAGCATCTTCTTGGGCACGCAGCCGCGGATCACACAGGTGCCGCCGACCCGGTATTCCTCGGCCACCGCGACCCGCGCCCCGTGGGCAGCAGCAACACGGCTGGCGCGCACCCCGCCAGAGCCTGCGCCGATGGTGAAGAGGTCGTAATCATATTCGTCGGCCAAGGTGCTGCTCCCGTTTGTAGCGGGGCAGCATATGGGCCTGCGCGCCGAAGGCGGCAACCTTCAGCGCGCGAAAGTCATATTGCCACTGAGGTTGCGGGGACATGATCGCCCCCGCCCTCAGCATCGCTGCCAATCAGGCGCTGGCCGAACGCGGACGGCCACCGCCGCCGCCGCCGGGACGACCGCGACCACGACCGCGATCACCGCCGCCGGTGTTCCCGCCGCCGCCACTGCCCGAAGGACGACCGCCACCGGGATGACGTTGACCGCCGCCGCCGGGACGGCCCTGGCCGTTGGCGGACTGCGGCTGGCGATCGCCTTGCGGACGACGGTCACCCTCGGGGCGGCGTTCGCCCTGCGGCTTGCGGTCGCCAAAGGCCTTGCGATCACCCTGCGGCGCGCCGCGCTGGCCGACCGGGCGCGGCTGCACCCGCTTCATCGGCACGCGTGCGGCCGGCTTGGTCGGGCCTTCGCCTTCGACCACGGCGCGGAAGTTCTCGGGCAGCGCCAGCCGCTCGAGTTCCGCTCCGGTGACCTTGCGGATATCCTTGAGGTAGGCGCGTTCGTCCTCGGCACAGAAGGCAATCGCCACCCCTTCCTTACCGGCACGCGCGGTGCGGCCGATGCGGTGGACATATTGTTCGGCCACATTGGGCAATTCGTAGTTGATGACGTGCGACACGCCCGGAATGTCGATCCCGCGCGCGGCGACATCGGTCGCGATCAGCACCGGCACGCGGCCCTTGCGGAACTCGTCGAGCGCGCGCTGGCGCTGCGGCTGCGACTTGTTGCCGTGGATCGCGTTGCTTTCGATCCCGCCTTGCGCCAGCCGCTTCACCACCCGGTCAGCGCCGTGCTTGGTGCGGGTGAAGATCAGCACACGCTCGATCGCGCCGGGGATGGCGTGACGGCCCTTGAGCACCATTTCGAGCAGGGACAGCTTCTCGTCCTGCTGGACCATGAACAGGTATTGGTCGATCCGTTCGGCGGTGGTGCTTTGCGGGGTGACCGAGACCTGCACCGGGTTGTTGCAGAACCCGCTGACGAGTTCCTTGATCGCCTTCGGCATCGTGGCGCTGAAGAACAGCGTCTGCCGTTCCTTCGGCGCAAGGTCCTTGATCTTGCGCAGCGCGTGGATGAAGCCCAGGTCGAGCATCTGGTCGGCTTCGTCGAGCACCAGCACTTCGATTCCGGCCAGGTTCAGCGCCTTCTGGTCGATCAGGTCGAGCAGGCGGCC
>DAIQNP010000256.1:0-4326 GCA_036788335.1 Erythrobacter sp. | reverse complement strand
TGCGCCGCTGCGGCGCTGGCGCCGGCTGCCTGACCGGGCAGGAATTCCCGACAGAAAAAGGGCGGCGCAGTTGCCCGCGCCGCCCTTGATCCGGTTACCGACGAAACGCCGGAAAGATCAGCTCGAGGTGCTGTCGAGATAGGCCACCAGGTTGGCACGATCCTGCGCATCCTTGACGCCCGGGAAGGCCATCTTGGTGCCGGGCATGAAGCCCTTGGGATCTTCGAGGTATTCGAACAACACGTCGGTGGTCCAGGTAACGCCGCTGTTCTTGTTGGCGTCCGAATAGCTGTAGCCTTCGACCGTGCCCGAAGGACGGCCGACGATGTTGTGAAGCGAGGGACCGACGCGGTTCACGCCTTCGTCGAGCACGTGGCACGACCGGCACAGCGCGAACACCTTTTCGCCGGCGGCGGCATCGGTGGTGAAGCTGGCATATTCGAGCGTCGCACCATCGGCGACGGCCGGGGCCTCGGCCGTGGTCTCGGTGACTGCCGGGGCAGCCGCGGTTTCAGTCGCGGCAGGTGCCGCAGTTTCGTCAGCACCGCCACCGCAAGCCGACAAGGTAACGAGGCCAGCCAAGGCGGCTGCACCCATCAGAAAATTACGCTTCATAGTTGATCGTCCTCTCAACAACTAGAGACTTCCCGCATCCCGGGCCGCCATAACCCAGATATTAATCTGTGCAAAGCGGGACTTGCCGGGAACCCACAGCGCCCCCTGATCCAGCTTCGTCCCTTTCTCAACGCACATGCTGCCAACGGGTTTCCGCCATTTGCGAAGTTTGTCGTTCGTCGCAAGGGGTTCGCTCTCGCCATTGCCTTGCCCGCCCCGGCCGCTAAACAGCAGTGATGCGCAATCTTCCCTGGCACACCAAACTCGTCCTCGCCCTGCTCGCGTTTCTCCCGCTCTATTTCGGCGTGGCCGCGCTGGGAACGAAAGTGGGACTGTGGAGCTGGAAATTCGGACTCGGCACGCTGACCATCGCCGGTGGGCCGCTGGTGTTGGGAGCGCTGGCGCTGGTGGGGCTGGTCTCGCTGATCATCGCTTTGATGGCCAAGCCGCGCCGACCGATGATCATGGCCATCGCTGTGGTCGCGCTGTTCCTGTCCGGTACGATCTTCGGCATGTTCGTCGGCCTGCGCGCCAAGGCGGGGGACAACCCGATCCACGATGTCGCGACCGACACCGCCGATCCGCCCGCCTTTTCCGCAGCCACGCTGGCCGCGCGCAAGGCGGTCGATGCCAATCCGCTCAACGATTATCAGCAGCCGCTCGGGCAGCTCGAGATGTTCGCGGGAGTCGAGCCGGAATTGGCGATCAGGTCGCATGCCCAGATCATCACCGATTCCTATGCCGGCCTCTCTCCGCTGCCGCTCGGCGGGGCGAGCAAGGCCGATGCGGTCGCGGCGGTGGCGGCCGCAATGGGCAATATGGGCCTGACCGAGATCAGGGCCGATGCCGGGTCGGGCGTGGTCGAAGGGGTCGCGGAAAGCTTCTGGTTCGGGTTCAAGGACGACGTGGTTGCGCGGGTGGCCGAAAACGAGATCGACTTCCGCTCGGTCAGCCGGGTGGGACGCAGCGACCTCGGCGCCAATGCCGAACGGATCGCGGAATTGCGTGAGGGCACGGCCGCGCGGATCGGCCAGCGCTAGGGTCCTAGTCCCGAAACTGCGCTGCAGCCATTGCGCTGCGCTGGAACACGGTGACCACGCACAGCGCGGCATACGCATAGGCCAGCACCGGAAACCACGCCGGGAAGGTGCACATCGCGACGAACACCGCGATCGTCTCGGCCCCTTCGGCAAGCCCGGTCGAATAGAAGAAGCTCTTGCGCCCATGCGCCTGCGTGTCGGCCCCGCGCTTGGCGGCGATGACGGCGAAGGCGAGGAAACTTACGCCCGTAAGCACGAAGCTCGCCACCAGCACAGCTGCGGGCAGGGTGTTGGCCGGCGCAAGGATGCCGAAGCCGAGCGGGATCGAGACGTAGAACGCGAAATCCGCAACAATGTCGAAATAGCCGCCAAGGTCGGTCGGCCCGCGCGCCCGCGCCACCGCACCGTCGAGCCCGTCGAGCAGCCGGTTGGCGAGGATCAGCGCGAGGCCCCAGCCGATGTGGCCGAGCGCAATGGCGGCCGCCCCGCCCAGCCCGAGCGCAAGGCCGGTGAAGGTCAGCCCGTTGGCCGTGACGCCCCGCGCTGCGAGCAGGCGACCTGCGCGGTTCAAGGGTGGGTCGATCAGCGGACGGAGTTTGGCGTCAAGCATTCACCCGCCCCAACTCACCAGCCCGATCCACGCGCCTGTCATGCCGCTTGCCAGATTGCCCGCGATCCAGCTTTTCATCCCCAGCCCGGCGGCCTCGGCGCGGCGTTCAGGGCAGAGTGTGCCGATGGTCGAGACCAGCAGGCCCACGCTGGCAAGGTTGGCAACGCCGCACAGCGTGTAAGTGACGATCAACAGGCTGCGCGGGCCGAATGTGCCGTCAGGCAGCGCGGCGAGTTCGAGATAGGCGACATATTCGTTGAGGATCGCCTTGGTCCCCATCAATCCGCCCGCCGCCTGCGCCTCGGCCCAAGGCACGCCGAGCAGCCACATGAAGGGCGCAAGCAGCCAGCCGAACACGCGTTTGAGGCTGATCGCCTCGCCTTCGACGAAGGGCAGCACAGCCAGCACGGAATCGGCAAGCGCCACCAGCGCGAACACCACGATGATCACCGCGATCACACTGAGGAACAGCGCCATCCCGTCCATCGTGCCCTTGACGATCGCATCGATGCTGGATTCGTATCGCAGGCCGGGTTCGTCCTTTTCCACTGCCGTCTGGGCGTCATCGGCGCTGCCCGGCACCATCAGCCGCGCGATCAGCAGCGCGGCGGGGAGCGAGATCAGCGAAGCGGAGATCATGTGGCCCACCGCATCGGGTACGGTCGCGCGGAGGGTGGTGGCATAGAGGATCAGGATCGCGCCGCTGATCGTCGCCATCGTCAGGGTCATCACCTGAAACAACTCGCTCCGGCTCATTCGGTCGAAATAGGCGCGGGTCACCAGCGGGGCCTCGACAACGCCGAGAAAGATGCTCGCCCCGCCCGACAGGCCGACAACGCCGCTGACCCCGAGGCTGCGGCGCAGCAGGAAGGACAGGCCATTGACCAGCCATCGCAGCACCCCCCAATGCCACAGCAGCGCGGCCAGCGCGGAAAAGACGATCACCAGCGGCAGGATCTGGAAGGCGATGATGAGCGGCGGCTGCGCGCCATCGGCCAGCGCGAAGGGCAGCGGCGCCCCGCCGAGATAGCCGAACATATAGGCCGATCCCTTAAGCGTCGCCTGCTCGATCGCACCGACCGCGTTGTTGGCAAGACCCACCGCCGCCCACACCGCCGGCACCCGCAGGATCAGCACCGCCAGCAGCCCCTGCAGCGCCAGCGCGCCCAGCATCCAGCGCCACCCGGGATGGGCCCGGCGGTTTTCGCTGAATGCCCAGGCCAGCACCAGCAGCACCGCCAGCCCGATCAAGCCCCGCAACTGGTCGAACAATTCCACCCCCTGCGCCCCCATCAGCCCCGGCGCCAGCCGTGGTAGCGCTCGACCCACTTGAGCACGCCTTCGGGCTTGTGGGCCTTCTTCCAGTTGCCGGCGGCGAACTTATTGGCTTCCGCCATCGTCGGGTAGGAATGGATCGTGCCGAGGATCTTGTTCAATCCGATCCCGTGTTTCATCGCCAGCACATATTCGGCCAGCAATTCGCCCGCGTGGCTACCCACGATGGTGGCGCCCAGCACCGTGTCCTTGCCCGGCGGGGTCAGCACCTTGACGAAGCCGCGCGTCTCGCTCTCGGCAATCGCGCGGTCGAGATCGTCGAGGTCGTAGCGGGTGACTTCGACCGCGATGCCCTGCTCTGCCGCCTCGCGTTCGTTCAGCCCGACGCGTGCGACTTCGGGATCGAGGAAGGTGACCGCCGGGATCACGCGGTAATCGGCCTTGAATTTCTTAAATTGGCCGAACAGCGCGTTGACGCTGGCGTACCAGGCCTGATGGCTGGCGACATGGGTGAACTGATAGGGTCCGGCGACATCGCCCGCCGCAAAGATGTTCGGGAATTTGGTAGCGAGGAATTCGTCGGTGGTGACGGTTTTCGCCGTGTCCACGCCAATGGCCTCCAGCCCGAACCCGGTCAACCGCGCCTTGCGCCCGACCGCCACGATCAGCGCGTCGAAGGGAATGCGCACCTCGTCACCACCGGATTCCGCGATCAGCACGCCGGCCTCGACCCGCACCGCCTTGTGGCCGGTCAGCACCGTGACCCCGTCACCCTCCAGCACGCTG
>DAIQNP010000255.1:0-4334 GCA_036788335.1 Erythrobacter sp. | reverse complement strand
CGGGCGCGAGAACGTGCTTCAGTTCGAAAAGTACAACTGGACGATGAAGGGCGGCCTGCGGCTGACCTTCTGATCATTGAGGCTGGGGCGCCATGACCATCAGACCCTTCCACGTTTTCGCCCTGCTGACGCTGGGGATCGCCGCCGCCTGTGCGAGCGTATCCCCGGCGGACAGCGCCGCTGGCGAGGCCGTGAAGGCTGACGAAAGCGTGACCGCATCCGGACCCTCCCCGGTGCCTTGACGCGGCCAATGGCTGGCGTGCGCGCCGCGCCATGCTAGGGCAGGGCGATGGACAGCTTCCTGCTCGCGCTCGTACTGGTGTTCGCCATTGCGCTTGGCGGACGCGACCAGTGGCAGGTGGCGCAGCTGGCTGACGGGCTGGCGCGCAGTGCGCCGCTGCTGGTGCTGGCCATCGCCACCGCGCTGGTGAGCGCGGCTGCGATGGCGTGGCTGGGCGCAAGCTTTGCCGACCTGCTCCCCGCGCGCGCTGCGGCCATGCTGGTCGCCTTCGCGCTCGCCGCTGCCGCTTTCGAACTGTTCTGGCCGGTAAAGGTCAAGCCGCCGCGGGAGCCGACCCGTTCGCTCGGTGCCATCGGTGCGGTGCTGCTCGCCCGCCAGATCGGCGATGCGGCGCGGTTTGTCGTTTTCGCGCTGGCGGCAGGGGCCACCTATCCGGTCACCGCCGCGATCGGGGGCGGGCTTGCCGGAGCGGCGGCGGTGGCGCTCGGCTGGAGCGTGGGCGGGGAAGGGCTGGCGCGCTGGCCGCTCCGCCCGCTCCGGCTGGCATTGGCCACCTGCCTGATGATTGCGGCGATGGTGATCGGATTGAACGCGCGTTTCATGTTCTATTGATCGGTCAGTCTGATCATTGCGAATTGCGTTTCCGACGAAACCAAGCCGCACTTCGCCCGTTCCCTTGGAGAACTCAACGCGCAAGCGCGTGCCCTGACGCGCGCTCTCGCCAAGAAGGAGGACGACATGACCGATCCCGAAACCAATTCCAAGACAGCCCTGATCGGCGAGCTCAATGGACTGCTTGCCGATCACTTTGCGCTGTTCATCAAGACCAAGAACTTTCACTGGCACGTGAAAGGTCCGCGTTTCCACGATCTGCACCTGCTGTTCGATGCGCAGGCGATCGAAATCCGCGACCAGATCGACGTGATTGCCGAACGTGTCCGCAAGCAGGGGGCAGAAACGCTCACCTCGCTCGGCGCGATGGGTCAGCACACGCAGGTCAAGGATCAGGACAGCACCGCGCTGGCCGCCGAAGACATGGTCGCCGAGTTGCGGGACGACAACGCTGCGCTGGTCGCCCGGCTGAAGGGCATGAAGGAACTCACCGAGCAGGCGGGCGACAATGCCACCGACGGGTTGATCGACGACTGGACCGATATGGCCGAGGAACGCGTGTGGTTCCTGACGTCGATCCTCGGCTGAGGCTATTTTCGTGCATCCGGCACGCTGAAAGGGCCGTCCCCATTGCCGGGGGCGGCCCTTTTGCTATGCAGCGGGGATGGGCACAGTCACGATTATCGAAGCTCCCGATCATGCGGCGATTGCCGCTTGGCTGGAGGGCGCACTGGCTGGCAGCGGGGCGATCACCATTCCCGGCGGATCGACCCCCTTCCCGATTCTTGCCGCGCTGATCGACGGCGGCGGCATCGACTGGGCGGGGCGAGAGGTGTGGCCGAATGACGACCGGATCGTGCCCGAGGATCACGAGGCATCGAACACCGGCAAGATGCGCGCGCTGCTCGAACCCGCCGGTGCGCGGGTCATGCCGCTGACCGAAGGCGCCGCGCCGCCGCATTTCACGCTCACCTGGCTGGGCATGGGGCCGGACGGGCATATCGCCTCGCTGTTCCCCAACACCGATCCGCAAGCCGATGATCCGCAGGCGATCCGCCGGCTGACCCCCGACCCGCTGCCCGCCCATGCGCCGTTCGACCGGATCACCCTGACCATCCCGGCGCTACTCGATACCGACGCGATCCTGTTCACGCTCGGCGGCGCGGCGGACAAGCGCAGCGTGTTCGAGGGCGCGATGCGCGGCGAGCACACCCTGCCGGTCGCCCGCCTGCTGCGCGCCGCCGAGGCGCGGGGCATTCCGGTCACCGTCTTCACCTGATGGCTGCGCTGATCCCGGCCGCGCTCCACCGCGCGCTGCTGCCGCTGGCCTTCGTGCTGCGGCACCGCTGGCGCCGCTGGCGGCGGACGCCGATTGCAGGGTGCAGCGTCGTCATCACCAACCTTGCCGGCGATGTGCTGTTGCTGCGCCATTCCTATGGCCCCGATGTCTGGGCCCTGCCCGGCGGCGGGCTCAAGCCGGGCGAGGACCCGGCCGAAGCGGCGCGGCGCGAGGTGCGCGAGGAATTGGCGATCGACCTGCCCCGGCTGGAGCCGATCGGTATCATCGAGGAGGAACTGTCCGGCTCGCCCCACACCGCGCACCTGTTCGGCGCGGTGTGCGATGCCCGCCCGCGTCCCGACCGGCGCGAGATCCTCGAAGCCCGCTTTTTCCCGACCCATTCGCTGCCCGAACCGCTCGGCTCCGTCACCCGCGCGCGGATCGCCGCGTGGAAGGCGCGCGGGAGGGGCATCGGGGCAGGATGAGTGCGAACGGACTTTCGCTTTCGGGCTAAAGCAAACGCAGCTGTGCCTCATCGCGAGCGGGCTTTTCTTCCTCGGCCCCTTCGAGCGCCGACAGCGTCAGTCCCATCAGCCGGATCGGCATCGGCAGCGGCAGCACCGCATCGAGCAGCCCGCGTGCCAGCACCGCGAATTCCGCCTTGCCGCTGACAAAATGCGGAACCGACACCGCGCGGGTCATGAGCCGGAAATCGGTGTATTTGAGCTTCAACGTCACTGTCCGCCCGCGCACCGGGGCATCGGGCTGGCCCGCCGCTTCGACCCGGTCCCAGACGATGTCGATGATGGTTTCGAGCGTGTCGCGCAAGGCTGTGCCGCTGGAAATGTCCTGCGAAAAGGTGCGCTCGCCGCCGACCGACTTGCGGATGCGGTGGGCGCGCACCGGCCTGAGGTCGATGCCGCGCGCCGCCCGGTACAAATAATCGGCCATGCTGCCGAAATGCTGGCGCAGGAAGGCGATGTCCTTGCCGGCAAGGTCCGCCCCGGTGGCGATGCCGAGCCGCTGCATCTTCTCCTCGGCGCGCGGGCCGACCCCGTGGAACCGGCGGATCGGCAGGCCCGCCACGAAATCGGCGCCCTGGCCGGGGCGGATGACGCACAGCCCGTCGGGCTTGTTCTGGTCGCTGGCGAGCTTGGCGAGGAACTTGTTGTAGCTCACCCCTGCGCTCGCAGTCAGCTGCGTTTTGGCGCGGATTTCCTGGCGGATCAGTTCGGCGATGCGGGTGGCCGAGCCGATCCCCAATCGGTCCTCGGTAACATCGAGATAGGCCTCGTCCAAGCTCAGCGGCTCGATGATCGGGGTGTGATGTTCGAACACCGCGCGGATCTGGCGGCTGGCTTCCTTGTAGGCGTCGAAGCGCGGGCGCACGAAGATCAGGTCCGGACACAGGCGCTGCGCGGTGACCGAGGGCATCGCGCTCTTCACCCCGAAGCGGCGTGCCTCGTAACTGGCGGCGGCCACCACCCCGCGCCCGCCCGCCCCGCCGACCGCGACCGGCCTGCCCATCAGGTCCGGATTGTCGCGCTGTTCGACGCTGGCGAAGAAGGCGTCCATGTCGACATGGATGACCTTGCGCAGGCCCGGCTGGTCCGGGGGCGCGGTGTCGTCGGTGTCGCAGAGGGGCGGTTCGCTGGGCATGACCCTCCGGCAAATAGGATCTTGGGCGCGGCGAAGGAACCATTGCTGGAACTTTCCCTGCGCCCCACGATTTTGTGCAGATGCGAAAAGAACAGTGGTCTTCGGCCGAACCGATGGGCAAAGGCCCCGGCATGGCCACTTCGCCTGCCTCCTCCGCCCCATTGCGCAAAGCCGAACGCAAGCCCTTGGGCGAGCGTGAGCTGCTGTGGATGATGGCGTTGCTGATGGCCCTGAACGCCTTCGGGATCGACGCGATCCTGCCCGCGCTCGATGCACTCGCGGCGGACCTTTCGGTCCAAGGCAATGACCGGCAATTCGTGATCGGGGTCTACCTGCTGACCGCCGGCATCGGCGCGCTGGCGCCGGGCGCGCTGGCGGACCGGTTCGGGCGGCGGCCGATCCTGCTCGGCGCGATTGCGGTCTATATCGTGCTGTCGCTCGCCAGCGCGATGGCCCCCACTTACGATGCGCTGATCGCGGTGCGCGCGGTGCAGGGCTTCTTCGCCGCCGGGATCATCGCCCTGCCGCCCGCGATCATCCGCG
>DAIQNP010000254.1:0-4348 GCA_036788335.1 Erythrobacter sp. | reverse complement strand
GCCGTTTTCGTCGGTGAGGTTGTTGGCATCAGCATAGACCGAGAATATGTCGTTGATCTGGTAACGAATTGAGGCATCCCAGCGGGTCGATCGGCCCCAGAAAAGATCCCCGGCGGTGGTGCTGCCGCTGGCAAAGACTTCGTCCAGCCAGTCGCTGCGGGTCTGGTAGGAAAGACGCGCCGACAGACCATATTTCTCGTAGAAAATGCTCGCCGAGATGATCGTATCGGAGGTCCCCGGAAAGCTCGATTCCCGCCCGTCAGGCAGGTCTTCGGTCGCCGGGGTCCGGAAGCTGCCGGTGTTGAACGTGACGCTGCCTGTGAAGCCGAAGCCCGAAAGGGCGCCGGGCAGGAATGTCCAGGGCTGGTTATAGACCAGTTCCACCCCGGTCAGACGGCCATCCTGACCGTTCAGAACGCTGTTGAAATCATATCCGGCGCGCGTTGCAAAGCCGGGCGTGTCGTAACGATCGTCGCCCACGGGCGTGGTCGAATCGAACAGCACATCGCTCACCTCTCGGTGGAAGAAGCTCACCGAAAGCAGCGATGCAGGCGCGAAATACCACTCAGCCGACAGGTCGACGCCATAGGCTTTTTCCGGCTTCAGGAACGGGTTGCCCCCGGTGACCGTGCCCGCTGTATCGTTGATGGTGACCGTTGCGCGCATGTCCTCAAGGCTGGGACGGGCCTGGCCGCTGATCAGGGCAGCGCGCAGCTTCAGCGTATCAGTGGCATCGAAGGTGTAGTGCAGGCTCGGGAAGACGCTGGTCTCGCTACGGCTGAAGGCGAGCGGCGTCAGGCTTGCGCCGACTGTGCTGACCCCGGTGGTTGCGGTTCGGGTGTTTTCCACCCGAACCGCAACCACCGTATGCCGATCCCACCGCCAGCGGTTCGAGACATAGCCCGCCGCGATATCCTCCTCCACGGTGTTGAACAGCTTCCGGTCGGACCCGATCACCGGGAAGTTGCCGGTGCCGGCCGCATTGGCCGCCCCGGCAGCGGCCTGAATCGCGGCGAACTGTTCGAACAGGCCCGGGTTGTCCACGTAATTGACGGTATAGCCGAAGTTGAAATTGGCATCCCACGGCTGGCGCGTGATGAAGTCGAAGGGCGTGTAGGGCAATCCAAGCGTCGCCGCAGTCGTGGTGAGGTTGAGGGTGCCGGTCGTCACACCATTAGCGAGCAACTGGTTGAACACATCGGTGGTTTGCCGGCGCGTGTCATATTGCCCGCCGAAGCTCAGCTTGGCGTCGCCGCCAAGGCTTTCCCATTCGCGTTCGACAGCAAGCTTGCCGGTCCAGCTCTCGGTGCGCTGGAACGAGATACCTTCGGCGGCGGACTGCCGCGTGAACTGGCGCTGGTCGATCGCATCCTTCTGCGCGCCCCGCGTGGGCACGCCGCCGACCAGCACGGTATCGAACAGCGTGCTGAAAGGAATGCCGGCGTAAACGGCGTTCACGTCCAGCTGGATAGAGGGGAACAACGCAGCAGTGGTGGCATTCGTGTTTGCGGCCGTCAGCGAAGACAGCGTGCTCATCGACACAAGCGGGATATCCGCATCGAAGTTCGTCCGTGCATAGGCAACATCGCCGACCACCTTCCAGCCATCGCCTTCATATGCGCCGTTGAGCACCGCTAGCTTCACGCCGTTTTCGAACCGGCCTTGCTGGAACAAGCCGTCCATCGGCACGCCGACCAGATCGGCTGTCTCGAAGTTGCGGGTGCCCGAAAAGGCGTTGTTGTACTGAAAGCGGAACTGGTTGCGCTGTTCGTTGTCGAAGAACTTCGTGTCGAGATAGCTCCCGGTCAGCCGCAGCCCGGCGGTCGGAGCGATCTGCACCTTGCCCGAGAAGGATTCCGCACCGCGCTGAATGATGTACTTCGTGATGCGTAGCTGGGTAATGCCGACGGCATCGAAGCGCGGCTCGCTGTTGTCGGTCTGCTGTCCGAAATCGAAGCGCGAAAAAGCGGCGCTGATCCCGATCCAGTCATTGGCCCAGGATGCGCGGGCGGCATAATTGTTCACCGGCCCATCACCCAGATCGACAAATCCGTAGCCAGCATCGCCGCTGAAATGGATGCCCTCATGATCGAGCGGCGCATAGGTGAGAATGTTCACGCGTCCGGCAAGCGCATCGGCCGGCATTTCCGGCAGGAGGGTCTTGTTGAGCTCCAACTGGTCGATCTGCACCGCGGGGACAGAGTCGAACCGGAAGATGCGGTCCTCTGCGCCGAGCACGTTGATGCCGTCGACCGACACTTGCGTCCAGCGGGTCGGCGCGCCGCGAATCTGGATGTAGCGTTCCTGACCCTGATCGCGCTGCACGGCGACACCCGGCAGACGCGCCAGCCGCGGTTGCATCGGGGAAGCGCCCGATCGTGTCGGACGCAATCACGCTGACCACGTTGTCGGCATCGCGCTGGGCCTGCAGCGACTTTTCGAGACTGTCCCGGATCGGCATGCCCGAAACGACGATCGCTTCGCCTTCGGCCTCTTCGCTCTCATCTGCGGTCGGCGTTGATTATGCATGGGCAGCAGCAGACAGACAGGTCGTGACGCGTAACAAGGCACCGAATTGTGACAAGCGAGTGCCACTATTTGGATTCAACATCGTAGCCCCCCGAAAAACGTCTTGCCGCGTCGGCAAACAGTTTGTGCCAAAGGGTTTTTTATTTGGGCACGGTGACGCTACAGTGACCCTGAAAAGAATCTTCTGCAAATATGCTGAAACTTGTTGAGTCTGCAGATAGGGCCAGTGCGCCGCCTATTGTCTTCGTGAAACGGTCATATTGGAGAACTAGCCAGCTCGTGTTGAGGAAATCGGGGTGGGGCATGAAAATCAGCGGTAACCTATTGGCAAAGCTTGGCTGCATGATCGGACCCGCATCGCTTTGCGCGATCTCGCCCGCAGGCGCTCACGAAATCGGCGATGCCCATCCCCACGGCCCGGTTGCTGACGCCCCGCCGCCGCCGAAGGATGCGCGCTGGCTGGCTGGCGACCATCACGTCCACAGCCGGTTCAGCGTCGGCTATGACACCAAGACGTCGCCGCCGACACCGCTGGTGGGAGAGGATGCCGCCTATCCCATCCCCATGAACGCGGTCATGGCGCGCCGCTTCGGGCTCGACTGGATGGTGGCGACCGACCATGGCGGCCCCAACCACAGCAAGGTCCACCATGACCATGCCTATCCCGAACTGCTGCAATCACGGCAGGCAGTTCCCGATCTCGTCCAGTTTTTCGGTATGGAGCTGAACAGCCCCGGCGCCGATCACAGCAGCATCGTCATCCCGCCCGGGCCGGACGAGGTGGACAGGCTCGTCAGCATCGAAACCATGTTCGACAGCCGGGAGGCATGGCCGCTCGATCCGGAGCGCAATACAGAGCCCCGGATGCTCGAAGCGCTGAAGGCCATGCGCGCGCAAAGCCCCCGTCCTGTGGTGATCGCGCATCACCCCTCGCGCTCTGCAACCGGCCTTGGTCAGTATGGCCTGACGACGCCCGGTGAATTGCGCAATTGGAACGACACCGCGCCCGACGTAGCGATCGGCATGGAGGGCGCACCAGGCCACCAGGCAGCTGCGCTCAAGCGGGATCGCTTTGGCCCTGAAGCCGGTTCCGGCAATGCTGGTGAACAGGGCGCAAGGGGTGGCTATCGTCGCTACCCGACGATGGGCGGTTTCGACCAGATGACTGCCAGACTGGGGGGCTTCTGGGACTCGATGCTCGGCGAAGGGCGGCGTTGGTGGATCACCGCGACCTCGGATTCCCACGTCAATTTTACCGATGGCGGGTCCGATTTCTGGCCGGGCGAATATAGCAAGACCTACGTTTTTGCCGCCAAGGATCACGCCTCGATCATGACCGGCCTGCGGGCTGGCCGCGTGTTCGTGACAACGGGCGACCTGATCGATGGTCTCGATTTTGCCGCCCGCTCAGGCCGCGCTTCGGCGATGGTTGGCGGCACGCTGAAAATGGCCAAGCCCGGCCCGGTCAGGATCAGCATTCGGATCCGCGACCCCAAGACCCTGAACGCCAACGGCGATAACCCTGCCGTTGCCCGCATCGATTTGATCCGCGGCAAGGTGACAGGCCTAGCGGCAGAGCGCAGCAACGACACCAACCCGACCACCAGGATCGAAGCCCGCTTCACGCCTGACAAATGGCGGCGCAGCGGGGATGACATCCTCATCGATCATGTGATCGCGGACCTGAGCAGCGACGAATATGTTCGCTGTCCGTCGTCAGAACATTTGGCGCAGATCGGGGCGTAGATTAGCGGAGTGCGGGCATCGTCTGGGGGTTGGTTTTAGGCGGCGAGCTTGCGGTGTTGCAAGCGCCGATGTT
>DAIQNP010000253.1:0-4358 GCA_036788335.1 Erythrobacter sp. | reverse complement strand
GCCCGGCCCGGCGGTCGAGGCTTCGGCCGCGCTCGCCACCCGCCGCGCCGCCGCTGCCGCGCTGCCGTTCGAGCGGCCGGGGATGAGCTTTCCCGGATCGGCCTTCTACTACCTCGCCGACCCGCCGGGCGCGGCGCTGGTGGCGCTGCCCGCCACCGATGCGCTGAGCGTCGGGGCGGAGCAAGGGCGCGAGTTGGGCGCGCTGATCGATGTCGGTTCCCCGGCGCGGCCGTTCTTCACCAGCGGCAGCGGCATCACCCATATGCGCGCGCAGGAATGCCTCGCGCAGGCGATCTGGTACGAAGCCGCGAGCGAGAGCGAAGCCGGGCAGCGCGCGGTGGCGCAGGTGGTGCTCAACCGCGTCGCCCACCCGTCATGGCCGGCCAGCGTGTGCGGCGTGGTCTATCAGGGCTCGCAGCGCGACACCGGCTGCCAGTTCACCTTCACCTGCGACGGCAGCCTCGCCCGGCGACCGGGCGGCGCGAGCTGGGCACGGGCGCAGCGGGTCGCCGCCGACGCGCTGGCGGGCGATGTCTATGCCCCGGTCGGCCTGGCCACGCATTACCATACCTTGTGGGTCGATCCCTACTGGGCGCGCACGCTCGACCATATCGGCACCATCGGCGCGCACCGCTTCTACCGCAACCGCGGTGCCGGCGGGCAGAAGAGCGCGTTCACCATGACTTATGCCGGATACGAACCGAGCCCGAGCGGGCGCATCCCGGCTGCGGCGGCGGCGGCGGCGGCGACTGGCGGGGCGCTGCCCGCAGCGGGCGATAGCGTGCGGCCCACGATCCCCTATGCCATCGCAGCGGATGCGCCGGTCCGTCCGGCGCGCACCCCGGCCGCTCGCCCGGCCGGTCGCGCCGCCGCGAGCGAGCCGGCTGCCGCCCAGCCGCAGGAAGCCTATGCCGGAGCCGGGCAGGTGCGCCCCGAATTCGCCCGCGCCGGGGAATGGAAAGCGCGGCCTGCCGCAAGCGGTGCAAACCTTGCGGAAACCGTACCCGCCAGCGAATAGCCCTAGCAAAAGCGGAAGAATTCTCAAGGTTAACGCCCACGAAACCCTATCCGCACACCAAACCTTAGCCCCCGGACAATTACTGAGTTGACCTGTTGAAGAACCGGCTCGTCCGAGAGTCCCGCGAAGGGATCAGGGTCCAGCGAGCATGTTCCCCCTCTGGAAGGTTCAGGATCATGCCTATCCGCTTTGCTGCCGCGCACACTCGCGGCCGCACCAACCTGCTGATGCCCGGCGGTGCGGCGCTGATGCTGCGCACCATCGCGGGCGCTGCGAACGACAACCCCAAGGGCGAATGGCCGCGCACCGGCGACGACGCCGTGCCGGGCGGTGCGGATGGGCGCCGCAGGGCCCCGCCCGAGCACCTGTTGCAGGCCGCGCTGCGCCATTTTGCCGAACACGGACTGGGCGCGGCGCGGGCGGCACGCGAACAGGCCGAACGCGCCTTCTTCGCCGGCGATCGCAGCGCCTATGAATGGTGGATCGACATTACCCGCACCCTCGATCGGCGCCTGGCCTTCGATGCCGAGCGCGCGGCGCTGGGCCGCGCAGCGGCTTGTGATTCGCAGGATTGATCGGGAAGGGCCGGATTCGCTCCGAACCGGCGCGGTCCGGCGTCGGTCGATCCGATCAACGGCATGTTATCCTTTGGTAAATATCGGTAAGCATCGCGTTAACCGGGGCTTGACCTCTTCCGGCTAGGTTTCCGGACATGGGAGCCAAGCTTTTCCCCGCCCGGTTGATGGCTCTGTTCGTTCCCCATGCACGGACGGACAAATTGTCCGCGCGCGTGCGCCGCACGCTGGTCAAGACGCTCTATACCCAGCCCGCCAGCCTCGCGATCGGGGCGCTTACCGGGATTTCGAGCACCGGCGTCGCCGCCTGGGTCGCAGGCGAGCCGCTGCTCTATTCCAGCGCGATCGTGCTGACGGTGATCGCCGTGGCGCGGATCGCCGCCGCGCTCGGCCTGTCGCCGGATTCGCGCACGACCAGCACCCGCAAGCTCGAAATCGTCTACGAGATCGGAGCCTTCAGCTACGCCATCGCGATCGGCATGATCGCGGCGCTGACGGTGTGGCTGGGCACGCCCAACGAGGTGCAGGTGCTGATGGTTGCCAATGCGCTGTGTTACGGCGTGGGCGTGTCGGCGCGCAATGCCGGACGGCCCAGTATCGCCATCGGCCAGCTCACCCTGACCTGTGTGCCGATGATGGTCGCCTCCTTCGCCAGCGGTCACGCCGCGCTGATAGCACTGGGAGTGACGATTGCGCTGCTGATCCCGGCGATGACCTCGATCGTTCTCAACATCTTCAACGTGCTCAGGGATTCGATTGCCGCTGCGGAAACCAGCGCGCAGCTGGCCGAGAAGATGAAGCTGCTGGCCCGCACCGACGTGGTCACCGGGCTGGCCAACCGCGCCGGGCTCAACCATGCGATGGTCGAGACGATGATGGTGGTCGATCAGGACAGCCGGCTGGCGCTGGTCTGGATCGACCTTGACCGGTTCAAGGAAGTCAACGACCTGCTCGGCCATCCGGTCGGCGACAAGGTGCTGAGCACGGTCGCCAAGCGCTTGCGCGAAGTCTCGCCCGCCGGATCGACCGTGGCGCGCTTCGGCGGCGATGAATTCGTGGTGTTCTGCCCGATCGAGGATCGCAAGCAGGCCGAACGCATCGCATCCGAAGTCCATGCCGAGATCATGCGCCCGATCCGGATCGACGACAGCGGCCGGCTGGAAGTGCGCGCCTCGATCGGGGTGGCGTTGCTGCCCGATGATGGCGCGGATGTCGAAACCCTGATGCAGAGCGCCGATCTGGCGCTGTATCACGCCAAGGTCGGCGGGCGGGCGCAGACCCGCTTCTTCGACAAGGCGATGACCCGCGACCTGGTGCGCCGCCGCGAGATCGAGGGCGAATTGCGGCTCGCGCTGCAACGCGACGAACTGTCGATCTTCTTCCAGCCGATCGTCGACCTGGAAACCGGCCGGATCCGGACCTTCGAGGCGCTGGTGCGCTGGTTCCACCCCAAGAAGGGCGAATTGCGCCCCGACGAGTTTATCCCGGTGGCCGAAGAGACCGGGGTGATCGTCACGCTGGGCAACTGGATCACCACGCAGGCCGCGCGCACCGCGGCGACCTGGCCCGAGGACGTGACGCTGGCGGTCAACCTGTCGCCCTTGCAGATCCGCGCGCCCGGCGCGGCGCTGGGCATCCGCAACGCGCTGCGCGAAGCCGGGCTCGACCCGCACCGGCTGGAGCTGGAAGTGACCGAAAGCCTGTTCATCGAGGACAATCACGCCACTTCCGATTTCATCGAGGAACTGTCGGCGATCGGGGTGCGGTTCGCGCTCGACGATTTCGGGACCGGCTATTCCTCGTTGGGCTATATCAACAGCTTCCCGTTCAAGAAGATCAAGGTCGACCGCAGCTTCGTCTCCGGCCCGAACGTGGGGCGCAAGAGCGACGCGATTATCCGCGCGGTGGCGGAAATGGGCGCGACGCTGGAGATGGACATCGTCGCCGAAGGGCTTGAGACGCTCGAGCAGGTGCAGGCGGTGCGGGCGGCGGGCTGTACCCAGGGCCAGGGCTTCTATTTCAGCCGCGCCGTTCCCGATTACCTCGCCGCGATGCTGATCGCGCAAGAGCGCGAGGGCGACGTCAAAGCTGCGAAAGCCTGAAGCTTTGCAAGGACTGACGGTGCCGGGCACGGGATCAAACGCCACACTATTGCAATTGCGAACTGATTGCAAAGATTGTTGCCATTCCCGATCTATTGACGGTTGCAATCGGCTCATGTCCGGCCTACCGCCGCGCGTGCTAGTGCTGCCGGTCGGTTGGGACGAAAAGGTCGGCGCCTTTACCGCTAGCGCACACACGTTCTTCGTCCCGCAGGATCAGGGAAGGAAGTCCGTACATGGCTCGCAAGAAGATCGCCCTTATCGGCGCCGGCAATATTGGCGGCACGCTCGCCCACCTCGCTGCGCTCAAGGGCCTTGGCGACATCGTCCTGTTCGATGTGGTCGAGGGCGTGCCGCAGGGCAAGGCGCTGGACCTCAGCCAGTGCGGCCCGGTCGAAGGCTTCGACGCCAGCATCAAGGGCACGACCGACTATGCCGATATCGCGGGCGCAGATGTGGTGATCGTCACCGCAGGCGTGGCGCGCAAGCCCGGCATGAGCCGCGATGACCTGCTCGGTATCAACCTCAAGGTGATGAAGGCGGTCGGCGAAGGCATCAAGAACAACGCGCCTGACGCTTTCGTGATCTGCATCACCAACCCGCTCGATGCGATGGTGTGGGCGCTGCGCGAGTTTTCGGGCCTGCCCGCCAACAAGGTCGTCG
>DAIQNP010000252.1:0-4371 GCA_036788335.1 Erythrobacter sp. | reverse complement strand
CGTCCAGTCCCGCCAGAAGCCGCCGTGCCGCTTTCGGGATCGCGCTTGGACCCCGCTCATGACCGGGTTTGGGTGGTTTGCTGAATGGCGGTTTTATTGAAGCATCGGCTAAAATAGTTGCCCAAAGCGGCTGCGCTCTCGCCGGTCCATCGAGGCAGAGAAAGCACATGCTGGCGGGCCAAAAGTTCCAAGATCGATTGAACCTCCGACTTCACTCTCCGCCTGAGAACACATGCAGTTCGGTTCGCAATACGTCGCCAGCTTCAATGGTAATGCGCTTCTGGGCGTCGCCCCAGCTCAGAATATAGCAGCCCGGAACCAGCCCGGCGAAGAAGACTTTACCGTCGAACGCAGCGCGTTCCCGCATGACAAGTGTATTATCGGGACAACGTAGAAGTTCTACCGTCGAGCCCGCCGCCGATTGACCGACAAGCGTCGCTTCGAGTTCGCCGCCTTCCACGAAAGCAAACTCCACTTTGACCGGTGCAGCAGAGCGGGTCGTCACAATCCTTCCGGGCATCAGCGGGACCAGATAGGGGTTGTCGATACCGTCCAGCACCGGCTCCACAGCAATGGACCTTTCAGTGGGCAGTTCCTCGGCGATGATCATATCGCCTGACCGCACCCGCCCGCGCGGATCGATGCGCACCTGCAGGCCGTCCAGCGGTTCTTCGTCAGCGTCGCGCACACCATTGGCGTTGGCATCGACAAAACCGCCGACCAGCAGGGTGCCAAGCTGGCTTCTCGCCTCGCGCCCGAACCTCAGCGATTGGCCAAGGGGATCACGGTCCATCGAAAAGGCCAGGGTGAGCAAGCCCTGCCAATCGCCGCGCCGGTCATCATGGCGCAGATCAGCACCGATTTGAATGCCGTTCCAGTTGCGCGAGGCGGCAAGCACCCATTGTCCGCCGCCATTGGCAAGATCCCGGTCTGCTGAAAGTGCGACGAACCAATCGGCCAATCGGTAGCTGGCTTCGCCGCGGACGCGCCGCGTGATGACTTGCGGTTCAAGCTCATAATCAAAACCGGCACGCAGGCGCACCGGACCGATGCCGCCAGACAGGGAGAACTGGCCGTCGATGCGTTTGTTCGCAGATGAAGCGGTGGCACCGCGCAAATCCCGCCATGCCAGGCTGTGGGCGAGGGAAAATCCCGCAATATTGGCCGAGGTTCGCAAGGCGACGGCGCGGTCCCGCCCACCATCGCGGCGGCCCAACTGGGTCGCAATGATCCCCAAGCCCACATCACCCAGACGGGTGTCCATGGCAAGCTGGCTACGCTGGCTGACCCCGCCGCGTTCGAGGCTGGTGTCTTCGCCAATGAATGTGCGGCTGAAGGCATCGTGGCTCGCAGAAAGGCTGGCGCGGCCGAGGTTGGTGGCAAGGGCTACGCGCGCAGCCGATGCGCCGTCTTGCTGCAACAATCCGTCAAATGCGAACAGCACATCGGCAAATCGCGTGACGGTACCCAGCCCAAAATAGGCGGTAGCCGGTGCGCTGCCTTCCGGCTTGCGCAACGAAGCAAAGCCCGACACGCCCAGATTCCGGCTGATGCCATAGGCGCTGCGGGCTTCAAGATAGGTGGCGCGCAGCGGAAAGCCGCCCAGCGGCACATCTGAAGCCGTGCCGTCAGCCAGATCAGGCAAGGGACCGTTCTGGCGCAGGCCTGCGATGGGGTCAGCGCCGAACAGGCTGGAGCCCTGCTGCAACGCGGTGAAGCTGTAGCGCAACTCTCCCGGGCGGGTCAGATTGCCGGCAATATCCACCGTACGGTCGATCGTCTGGCGTTCGCCCGATGGCCCGTAAAGCTGGATGCGGAAACGATTGGCGCCAAACGCTATGGGCACCTGCGGAAAGACATAGCGGCCGTCACTGGCAATTGTCTGAAAGCTGAGCAATTCGCTGTCGCGGAAAAGCTCGGCCTGCCATCCCGGCGGTGCATCGCCAATCAGGTCGATGGCATCAAACTCTCCGGTCGCCTCAATTGGTTCGCGCGCCACCCGTACGCCAACCCCGAAATTGTTGCGCTGCAACAGCGGGTTGGACGGCAGGCCAATGTCCCCGACCTCGATCAGGCTGGCCGCCAGCGGGCCAAGCAAGCGCGCTTGCGGGTCTTGCCGCCCCAAGGTCAGCCGGGCATCAAATCCGCCCTGGCTGTCTCCCGACAGCGCAAGCCGCCCGGTCGCCCACAGCAGATCGCCTTCGGCCAGCAACGTGCCTTGCGCAACCACACCGCCGCCTGCGGTATTATGCGCCAGCGACAGATTGGCATTGACCAGCGGCCAGCCTGCCGCGCGCCACGGCGCTGCCAGCGGCACAAAACCCGTTGTATCAATGGCATCAGCACCGCCCCGCCCAACACCGCCGCGCTGACGCATGGCAGTTTCTTCAGCCGCAAGCAGATAGGGCGGCGCGAGGGAGAAGACCTGCTGGCCTTGATCCCATGCGGTGCCGAGCGCAAACCAGCGATCCAGCGCGGCGGATGCGACATGCAGCACCCCTTCGATCTGCACCAGATCGCCGTCCTCCAGGGCGAATTCGCGGTCTGCCACGCGGACCCGGCGGCTGCCCGGATCTGCCGCGAAACGCTGGCTTTCCCGCAGGAACCAGCCGGAGACCTCTCCCCCGGCACTGGTATCAAGCCGGAAATCCAGGGCTGCCATCAACTCGCCAAACGGCAGGTACAGCGCGCCGCCATCGGCCTGATAAACCAGAACCTCGCGGATCAGCACCTGCCGTTCACGCAAGCGCAGTTCGGCAATTGCCAGTTCCAGACCATTCCCCGGCACCAGTTCGCGCAGAATAGCGGGGCCTGAAGCTTCAGTCCCCGCAACCGGATCGCCGAACCTGCTCTCCTGCGCAAAGACGTGCCCTGCCGTCAGCACCAACGGCAAGACGGCTGACATCCGCCAGCACCTGCGCCGCAAGCGCCTGCGGGAAAACCCAGCCATCTGCCCCGCCTGCCGCGATCAAGGCAGTGTATATTCGGTCAGCAGAGGCCCGGCATCCGGCCCGACATCATCTTGCGAATATGTTACCCTGACAGCGGCTTCATCCCCTTGCAGCGGCAGGTTGACGATGCGGGTGCTGGCTGGGGGCAGAATGCCGATACCGCGCAGAATGCCGATCTGGTTGCCAGCCCTGTCAAACGCCCGCACCACGCCATAATCGCCGCGCTGGCCGGTGCGCGCGATGGTGACCTGCAAGGTGCGGGCATCGCCTTGTGCCGGGACAGCGGACAGGATGGCGCTGCCGCCTTCCGGCTGCCCGACCCGCAGCAGCACCGGGATCGTGATGCGATAATCCATCCCGACCGATACCGACACAGTATCCCCCGCCTCGCCATCTGTGGCGCTGTCATCCGGTTCTGCGGCATCTTGCACCAGCGGGATAGACGAGAAACTCAGATGGCTGCGAAATTCGCCCGGCGGCAGATCGCGCGGAGCCCGCGCAACGATCTTGACCGATTGCCGCTGGCCCGGTTGCAGCGTCACCTGCCGGGGGGAATAGCGCAGGTAAGGCGTCGCCGCCCATGGGGCGTCCTCCCCGTCTTCCAGGCTCCGGTAATTGCCGGCCTCGTCCAGCGCCAGTTCGGTATTCTCGATCCGGTAGGTGACCGGCGCACCGCCGGAATTGTACAGCGTCACGCTGGCCCCGCGTCCGCCTGCATCCAGCACCACGCGGGTGGGCGAAATGGCCATCCCGCCAAACGGCGATGCGGCATCGGCCGGTAGCGCATCGAACGGCAGCGGGCCATCGCTGTCTTCCTGCGCCAGCACAGGCGCGGCAAAGCAAACGGCGATCATGGCTGCCAAAGCCGGAAATGTTCTGATGTTCATGGGTAAAAAGCCTCAATGGTGATGGAGCCGACTTGCACGCCTTCAGCGGCGCTCGGCTGTGCTTGACTGTTGATCTGCAATTGCCCGCCGATCCGCAGGATCATGTCCGTGCCGGTGCAGCGATGATCCCAGCTGCTGCGGCTTTGCCCGTCCACTTCGACGTCATCGGCGACACTTTCGAAGAACACCGCGCTGCCTTGAAGGCCGCTGGATTGTGATTGCAGGGTGAAGGCGACTTGCCGCTCGGCCTCGCAGCGCAAGGTCAGGCTGGCGCGGTCAGACCGGTCATCGCGGTAGCTGCAACCGGCAGGCGTTGCGCCTTGGCCATAGCTGACATTGTTTTGCGATACCGCGCGGGTGCCATCGCCGCGCACGGCGTAGATGCAGCTGACATTGCCGCCGCGCGGAATGGTCACTTGCCCGAAATGGAGCGGGGCACCGTTGGTCAGCGTCAGCGGCTCGTCCGCCCTGACCAGCATCGCCAGCGCATCGACCGTGGCGCTGTCGCCGGTGGACTGGGCGCAGGCAGGGCC
>DAIQNP010000251.1:0-4396 GCA_036788335.1 Erythrobacter sp. | reverse complement strand
CCGCCGCCCGCGCCGCCGCCCGTTCCTGCGCCGCTGCCCGCGCCGCCGCCGGTTCCTGCGCCGCCACCAGCGCCTCCGCCACCACCGCCGCCAACGGCCGAGCCTCCGCCGCCTCCACCGCGCGGGCCGGATCCGGAGCGGCAGCTGGTAACCAGCGAGACGGTGCTTGCCGGACCGGGCGACCTTGCCGGAACCATCCCCCAGACCCAGGTCGAAGGGGGCGAAAGTTTCGGCATGGAGTTCCCCGACCTGATCGACACGCCGCTGATCGATGAGGATCCTGTACTCGATGACCCGGTCGCAAGCGGGGGCGATGCCTCGCGCTACAACACGTCCGACGATCCTGCCGACCGCGAGGAGAATTGAGATGAAGCAGCGCATCCATCCCGCGCTCAGCGCTTTGATCACCGCTCTGGGGCTGGCCGCAGCCGCGCCGGTCGCAGCCCAGTCGGCCTCGGCGGCCTCGGCGACGTCGCAGGGCAGCCTCAGCCTGCGTGACACCTTCCCGATCGGCACCAACGGTTTGTGCGAAGCGCAGATCATTGCGCCGGAGCCGGGATCGGGCCTGTTCGACCGGCGCTATTCGATCATCTGCCGCGATGCCGCCGCCCCGATCGGTACCCTATGGGTGGTGCGCGGCGCGTCCGGGGCCGAGCCTGCGGCGCGTTTCGGCACGCCGGGCAGCGCGTGTTCCGCCGCCGCCGATCCCGCTACGGGAGCGGGTCCGGAACGGACGACGCGGCTGGCCTGCACGCTGGCCAGCGGCGGACTGCGCACCGCCATCCTGACCAGCCAGCGGGGCGGCCGGACCTTTGCGGCGAGCGGGCTGGCGGCCTATGACAAGGCGCTCGAGCTCGGGCTGGCTTCGCTGCTGGCCGACAAGGTGGTGCCCGGTGCGGTCGAGATTCCGCTGACCAGCGCGACCGACGCGCTCGCCTTCGCGCGCCAGCAGGCAGGGGCAATTGCCGCCGATCAGGCGCTGGCAGAGGCCTATCGCCGCAGCAATGCCGGCAATTTTGCCGAAGCGGCCGAATTTTTCGCGGCATCCTCTGCCGCCTTGTCGGGGAGCGGCGCGCGCGAGGCGCAGCTCAACCAGGCCTTGCTGCAATCCAATCTGGGCAATCATGCCGAAGCGGCGCGGTTGTTCGCCATGACCCGGCCTGCGGCCGGCACCGACCCGGTGCTGGCGCGGCTGCAACGCAATTACGAGGCGCTGGATGCGCTCAACCAGGAAGCGCCCGCGCGGGCGCTGGCGCTGATCCAGGCACCGCTGGCGAGCGAATTCGTCGATCCGGCGGAATTGCGTGCGCTGCGGATCGGCCCGGCGCTGGCTGGCCGATTGACAGCGGAAAGCCGCAGTATCGCGGGCAGTTATTCGCTCACGCTGACGCCGCTCGAACGCGCGCAGCTGCTCGATGGGCAGGCGGCTTATCTTCACGCGGCAGCGCTGCGTCTGCTGGGGCGGTCGGCCGAAGCGGTCCCGCTGCTGGAACAGGCCAACACCGGGCTGGCCGAAGTGCGCGGCGGCCGGGTCGTCTCGATCATCTGGCTGCGCGCACAGATCATGGGCGAACTCGCCGAAGTCGCCGAAGCCGGTGGACGAGCCATTGAGGCCGAAGGGCTGCACCAGCAGGCGATTGCCTTGCTGGGTGCCAGTTATCCCGGCTCGCCCGCGCTGCAAAGCTCGCGCGCGCTGCTGGCGGGGTTCTATGCCCGCAGCGGACGGCGGGAGGAGGCGCTCGGGCTCTATCGCGGGATCGTCGAGGATGCCGAAGGACGCCCGCTGCCGTCCCTGCGCGATCTTCTTGCGCCCTATTTCGCGCTGCTGCTCGATGGAGCAGGGGCGGACAAGGCTGCTGCTGCAGACATGTTCGCTGCCAGCCAATTGCTCCAGCGCCCCGGTCTGGCCCAGACGCAGGCGGTGCTGGCGCGCGAGCTGTCCGGCGGCAGCGACGAGGCGGCCGAACTGTTTCGTAAAACCACCAATCTGGGCCGGGCGATCGAGCGGCTGCGGTTGACCATCGTCCAGTCCGACAGTGCGCCCGAACCCTCGGCGGAGGACCTGGCATTGCAGGCCGAGCGCCGCGGGCAGCTGGCGCAATTGCAGACCCAGCAGGCCGAAGTGCTGCAACGGCTGGCGCAATATCCGCGCTACCGGGCGCTGGCCGAGGGGGCTATCGGGCTCGGCGACCTGCAAGCGACCCTGCGTGAGGGCGAAGCCTATGTGAAGCTGGTCACGCTCGATCGCGACGCCTTCGTGATCTATGCGACCCCGGCCGAAGCGCTGGCCTGGCGTGCCGATGCGACGCCGGCTCAGCTGGAACAGCTGGTCGATCAGGTCCGCGACAGCATTGCCCTGGCCGAAGGCGGACAGGTGCTGACCTATCCCTTCGACATCGCCCGCGCGCGCGAATTGTATGTCCGCCTGTTCGCTCCGGTCGCCGATATCTTGGCGCAGCGCAGCCATATCGTGTTCGAACCCGACGGTGCACTGCTCAGGCTGCCGATCAATCTGCTGGTGACCGACGATGCCAGCGTCGCGCGCTACCAGCAGAAAGTGGCGCAGGCGGACGGCGACGAGTACGATTTTCGCGGCACCGCCTGGCTCGGTCGCGCGGCGCAGATCAGCACCTCGGTCGCGGCGGCCGCATTTCGCGATGTGCGCGATGCGCGCCCGTCCCGGGGAAGCCGCGCCTATCTCGGGCTGGGCGAGAACACACCGATCGGCAACGGGCCGGAAGGCACGGCGCGCACTCGCGCGGCGCTGGCGGGGGGCGAGGATTGCCTGTGGTCACCCTCGATCTGGGCCAATCCGATCAAGGCGACCGAGCTGTTCAAGGCGGCCGCACGGTTTTCGGACAATTCGCGGGTGGTGACCCGCGATGCCTTTACCGACACCGGAATCCAGCAGCTTGAAGGGCTGGACGATTACCGCATCCTGCACTTCGCCACACACGGCCTTGTCACCGCACCGCAGCCGCAATGCCCGCCGCGCCCGGCCTTGCTGACGAGCTTCGGTCCGGGCGAGGATTCGGACGGGTTGCTCAGCTTCGCCGATATCTTCGGGCTCAGGATCGATGCCGATCTGGTGATCCTGTCGGCCTGCGACACGGCCGGCAGCGCCACCATCGGCGCAACCCGCGAGGCGGGGGTGACCAGCGGCGGCGAATTCGCGCTTGACGGGCTGGTGCGCGCCTTCGTGGGCGCGGGGGGGCGCACGGTGCTGGCCAGCCACTGGCCGGTGCCCGACGACTTCGATGCGACCGGACGCCTGATTTCTGGCCTGTTCGCGCAAGGATCGCAGTCCACCGCCAATGCTCTCAGGGCCTCGCAGATCGAATTGATGGACGATGCCGATACCTCGCACCCGTTCTATTGGTCGGCCTTTGCCGTGGTGGGCGACGGCGCAGCGCGGCTGACGCGCTGACGGCAAGGCGGCGGGCGCGATGAACCAGCCGAACGACCGCGCGCCATCGCGCCTGAGCTGGATCACCCGCGGCTGGCGCAATGTGCGCGAAGTCGGCGGGGTGCAATTGCTGGCGACCGTCATGGTGCTGCTGCTGGCGCTGTTCATCGCCCGCTTCAGCTGGGTCCTGCCCGATGGTCAGGTGCCCACCCCGCTGACCGGCGAGGCCGAGCGGGCGCTCTACGACCTGAGGGCCTATTACGCTGCCGATCTGGTCGAACAGGACGACCGGATCGTGATGGTGGTCTATACCGACCAGACGCTGATCGACGCGCGCAAGCGCTCGCCGCTCGATCGCGGCTTGCTGGCGCGCACGTTGCGCAATCTCGATGGCATGGGCGCCAAGGGGATCGGGATCGACATTCTGTTCGACCAGCCGCAGGACGAGGATGCGGAGCTGATCGATGCCCTGCGCGGGATGCGGACCCCGGTGGCAGTGGCCTATGCCAACGTCGCCACCAATCGCGACGACATCGTCTACGAACAGCAGCAATATCTGGAGGCGTTCCAGTCACAGTTGGCAGGCACCAGGGCGCGGCCCGCCAGCATCCGGCTGGACAACACCTTCGGCGCGACCCGCGTGTGGCCGACCATCGTGCCGGACCTGCCGCCGCTGCTGGGCCGGGTGATGCTGGCTGATGCCGGGGATGCGCGGCCCGGTTTCGCAGGGTATCAGGGCGGGCTCGACTACCGCCGGGCCAAGTTCGTCGATGCCCCGCTGTTTGCCTCGCTCCAGATCGATCTGTTCGCCGATCCCGATCCGGAGGTGTTGCCCTTTCTCGCCGAGCAGATTGCGGGCAAATATGTGCTGATCGGCGGGGACATCGTCGATTACGACCGGGTCGAGACGACCTTCACCTCGATCAACGGCGAAGTCCCGCCGGGGCTTGCCGTCCATGCCGAGATCATCGCCCAGATGCTGGACGACCG
>DAIQNP010000250.1:0-4406 GCA_036788335.1 Erythrobacter sp. | reverse complement strand
TGTTGAGCATGTGGTTGCAGATGCGGGTCAGCTCGGCGAACAGCACCCGCAGGTACTGCGCGCGGATCGGCACTTCGAGGTTAAGCAGCTTCTCGATCGCCAGCACGTAGCTGTGCTCCATACACAGCGGCGAACAGTAATCGAGCCGGTCGAAATAGGGCAGAGCCTGAAGGTAGGTCTTCTGCTCGATCAGCTTTTCGGTGCCGCGGTGGAGCAGGCCGACATGCGGATCGATCCGCTCGATCACTTCGCCGTCCAGCTCCATCACCATCCGCAGCACGCCGTGGGCGGCAGGGTGCTGGGGGCCGAAATTGATCGTGTAGTTGCTGATCACCTCACCGGTGGTGGTGAGCGATTCTTCGCGCTGCATGCTCATCGTCCGCCCTCCTTCGAGGTCGGCTCGGGCGCGGGGGGCGCTTTTGTGTCGGGGTCCTTGATGTCGGGCGCGCCGGGTGAGACCGGCTTGGCCGCTTCGGCGTTGGCTTTCGGCCCGGCACCGGTCTGGCCCGGCTTCTCGGTCACTTTCACTTCGTTCACGGTCGGTTCGCCGCGCGATTTCTCGTCGCCGGGCAGCACGTAATCTGCGCCTTCCCAAGGAGAGAGGAAATCGAAGTTGCGCATTTCCTGCGCCAGCTCGACGGGTTCGTATACCACCCGCTTCTCGTCCTCCGAATAGCGCAGCTCGATATAGCCGGTCATCGGGAAGTCCTTGCGGAACGGGTGACCTTCAAAGCCATAATCGGTGAGAATGCGCCGCAGGTCGGGATTGCCGGCGAAGGTGACGCCGTACATGTCAAACACCTCGCGTTCGAGCCAGCCGGCATTGGGCCACAGCGTGGTGACGGTCGGCACCGGGGTGTCCTCGCTGGCCGAGCACTTGACCATCACACGGTGGTTCTTGGTCAGGCTTTGCAGCATGTAGACCACCTCGAACCGCTCCGCGCGGTCGGGGTAGTCGACCCCGGCAATCTCCATCAACTGCTGGTAGGCGTGATCATCGCGCAGCGTCTGCAACACCTTGGCGATGGCATCGCGCGCGACGGTGAAGATCACCTCACCATGCGCTTCACGCGCGGCGAGAAGCCAGACGCTGATGCTTTCGCTCAAGCGCCCGATCACGCCTTCGTTGGAGGCGATGCGGGGGGCGGAATGGAGTACGGCCATCAGCGTTCAATCGTCCCGGAACGGCGGATCTTGCGCTGCAATTGCATCACGCCATAAAGCAGCGCCTCGGCGGTTGGCGGGCAGCCGGGGACGTAGATGTCGACCGGCACGATGCGGTCACAGCCGCGCACCACCGAATAGCTGTAATGGTAATAGCCGCCGCCGTTGGCGCAGCTACCCATGCTGATCACATATTTGGGGTCCGACATCTGGTCATAGACCTTGCGCAGGGCCGGGGCCATCTTGTTGCAGAGCGTGCCTGCCACGATCATCACGTCCGACTGGCGCGGGGAGGCGCGCGGGGCGATGCCGAAGCGTTCCATGTCGTAACGCGGCATGTTGACGTGGATCATCTCGACCGCGCAGCAGGCCAGCCCGAAGGTCATCCACCACAAGCTGCCGGTCCGCGCCCACTGGAACAAGTCCTCGGTCGAGGTGACGAGGAAGCCCTTGTCGTTGACCTCGGTCTGAAGCGCGGTGAAATAGTCGCTGTCGGGCTGGCGCAGTTCGCCGCCCTGTGCGGTCGGGGCAAGCCCGGTGAGTGGAGTAGCCATAGTGCTCATTCCCAATCCAGCGCCCCCTTCTTCCATTCATAGGCCAGGCCGACCGCGAGGATGAACAGGAATACCATCATCCCGCCCCAGCCGACCCAGCCCGTCTGCCCCAGGCTCACCGCCCAGGGGAAAAGGAACGCGGCCTCGAGGTCGAAGATGATAAAGCTGATCGCGACGAGATAAAAGCGCACGTCGAACTGGCTGCGCGCATCCTCGAACGCGGGAAAGCCGCACTCGTATTCGGACAGTTTTTCTGCATCCGGGTTGTGCGCGCCCGTCAGCCGCGACACGGCCATCGGCGCAACCACGAACAACACCGACAACCCGAAGGCGATGAGGATGAATAACAGTATCGGCAGATACTGGCTGAGGTCGATCACGGTGTTGTCCAAGCTGTCTAATCCCGCCTGCCACCTAGGCCCTGCTCGCGGCGGGCGCAAGGGTGCGACTCGGGCAAAAACCCCCTAGAGAGTTGCAGGATTTCGAACAGCAATTGCGGGCGGCGGGGCGCAAACCCCGCGCGCGCGGCTACTTCATCATCGTTGCGGCCGCCTTGGCAATGCCCTTGCCATAGGGCGGCTTCATCCCGGCAAGCTTGGCGATGTCGATCTTCGGCTGGTGATAGACCGCGCGGGCATGGCTGAATTCGCGGAAGCCTTCGACCGCGTGATAGCTGCCCATTCCAGAGGGGCCGACCCCGCCGAAGGGGAGGTCCTCCATCGACACATGGAAGATCACATCATTGGTGGTCACCCCGCCCGAGATGGTGCGGGTCAGCACACGTTCCTGTTCGGCCTTGTCCTCGCCGAAATAATAGAGGCCGAGCGGGCGGTCGTGCTCGTTGACGTAATCCACCGCCTGATCGACCGACCGGTAGGTCATCACCGGCAGGACGGGACCGAAGATTTCCTCCTGCATCGCCGCCATGTCGGCTGTCACGTTCCTGAGGATGGTAAGCGGCATCTTGCGCTGGTTGGCATTGCCGAAATCCTCACCGCCGGGATTGACCTCGATAACCTCGGCGCCCTTGCCGCGCGCATCCTCGACCAACCCTTGCAGCCGTTCGAAATGGCGGTCGGAGACGATCGAGGCATAGTCGTCATTGTCGAGCAGGCGCGGGTACATCGCGCTCGCGCCCTGGACGACCCCGGCGACGGCCTCTTCCTGCTTGTCCTCGGGCACGATCATGTAATCCGGCGCGAGGCAGATCTGGCCTGCATTCATCATCTTGCCCAGCGCGATCCGCTCGCCCGCCTTGGCGAAATCGGCGCTGCGGCCCATGATCACCGGCGACTTGCCGCCCAGTTCCAGCGTCACCGGAACGAGGTTCTCGGCTGCGGCCTGCATCACCCGGCGCCCGGTCGCGGTCGATCCGGTGAAGACCAGATGATCGAATGGCAGCGAGGAAAACGCCGCCGCCACCTCCGGCCCGCCGGTCACCACCGCCAGTTCCTCTGCCGCGAAATAGTCGGCGACGAGCTGCGCCATCAGATCGCTGGTGCGCTCCGTGAACTCGGACGGCTTGATTATCGCGCGGTTGCCGGCCGCGAACACCTGCATCAGCGGGGCGAAGGCGAGGTTGACCGGGAAGTTCCAGGGGGAAAGGATGCCGATCACGCCCTTGGGTTCATACCGCACCTCGGCCCGAGCGCCGAGCAGGCCGAGCGGGAACTGCACCTTGCGCTTGTCGGGGCGCGCCCACTTGTCCATGTGTTTTAGCGCGTCATTGCCCGCACTGACCGTGCCGGCGATGTCGGTCAGCATCGACTGAAGGACCGAGCGATTGCCGAAATCGGCGCTCATCGCCTTGCACAGTTCCTCGCCGTGATCCCTGAGCAGCGCGATCGCGCGGCGGATCCGGTCCTTCCTCTGCGACATCGGTTCGGGGCGCGAAGCGGTGAAGGCGGCGCGCTGACGGGCGAGCAGCGCTTCGAGTTCGGGGCGGCGATCATCGGCCATGTGTCTCTCCCAAGGCAGGCGGATGCGTTTCGAATTGCGACCGTTCTTGCGCAAAGCAGCGGTGCTGGCAAGCGTCTTGGACCTTCGCGCAATTGCCAAGAAAGCCCGCTAACCCTACATCGCCGCTCAACCACCCTTCCGACACTTCGAGGTATCAATCATGGCCCATCTTTCCGCTGCCGACCCGATCGTGATCCTGTCCTATGCCCGCACTCCGATGGGGGCGATGCAGGGCGCCTTGGCGGATGTTACGGCAACCGATCTCGGTGCGGTCGCAGTCAAGGCGGCGGTCGACCGCGCAGGTGTTGCGGGCGAGGATATCGACCGCGCCTATATGGGCTGCGTGCTGCCCGCCGGGCTCGGTCAGGCACCCGCACGTCAGGCTGCGATCAAGGCCGGCCTGCCGCTTTCGGTCGAGGCGACCACGGTCAACAAGGTGTGCGGATCGGGAATGCAGACGGTGATCATGGGAGCCGAAGCGCTTGCCTGCGGCACCATCGACATGGTCGTCGCCGGCGGGATGGAGAGCATGACCAATGCCCCCTACCTGCTCAAGAAGCACCGTTCGGGCGCACGGATCGGACATGACACGGCCTATGACCACATGTTCCTCGACGGGCTGGAAGATGCCTACGAGGAAGGCCGGGCGATGGGCACCTTCGCGCAGGAAACTGCCGACGAATACCAGATGACCCGTGAGGATATGGACGCCTACACCGTTGAATCGCT
>DAIQNP010000249.1:0-4409 GCA_036788335.1 Erythrobacter sp. | reverse complement strand
TTGAACGCCAGCGTCGGGCCGTGGAACAGTTCGAGCAGCCAGTGCTGCTGATCCAGCTGCACCAGCGGGGCGACTGCCGCGTGGCCGAAATCGCCATAGACCGCATGGCAAATCGTGGATAGTTCTTCCTCGGTCAGGCTACCCGCGACGAACGGTGCCATGATCCGGGCGGCCAGATCAGGATAGGCAAGCCCGCGCATGGCGCGGATCTCGGCTTCGGTGAAATGCGGCCATTCGGCTGGCACATAAAGGCCGCCGTCGCTGGCGAGGCCAGCCAGGGTTACCCCTTCGAAATCGAGCGCCGGTGCGCGCCCTCGTGTCGAGACATAGTGCATGGGGGGAAGCGCCTAGCCTTGGCGGCGGCGCAATGCCAGCGCGTAGATGATCAGCGCGGTCAGCGCGAAGAAGAACCACTGCCCGGCATAGGCGAGGTGGTTGTTAGGCAGGTCGGCGGGATCGGGCTTCGCCAGAGGCTCAAGGCCAGCCACCGGCGGGTCCGCAACAAGCCGCGGGCCTTGCGCGATCATGCCGGTGACCGCCCCACCCTGCCAATCGGGCGAGGCCGGATCACGGCTGAAACCGAGGTCGACAAGCACGCCCGTTCCGCAGGTGGCGCGCTGGACCCAGCCCTTCTGCCCGCGGTCCGAGGTGCCCGCCACTGGCTCGATGCTTGTCACGGTTTCGCAGGTCAGGCGGCTACGGCGGAACAAGAGGTCGGTGCCATCGCCGGTGAACGGAAACGCGGCTTCGTCGGCGGCGCTGACGGCATTCTGATAGCGCGCGAGCAGGTCCGCTTTCTCGTCCATCCGGCCCAGTTGCCAGAACCCGAGCGCGATCATGATGAGGACCGCAGCGACGACGACGATGGTAGAGATGACAGGAATGCGGCGGGTCATGGCTGACGCTCTTGGTATTGGTGATAGACCCACATGGTCTTGTAGAGGCGCAAGACGAAGACCACCCCGCCGACCGTCACCGGCGCCCAGATCAGGAACGACAGCCACAGCGGCGGCCGCAGCCATTCGTCGACGCCGAACGCGGCCAGCATCACCACCACCGCCAGCAACATCGTCACCAACCCGACAAACCGCCCGCCACGCTCGAGACTCAGGATCTCCAGCCCGCACGCACCGCACTCATCTCCCAATTGCGCAGGCGCGGCAAACAGCGTCTTTGCGCCGCAACGGGGACACAAACCGGAAAGGGCAGCCGAGACTAACCCCGGCTGCCCCTTCTGTTCACCCGGACCGTGGTCCGAACCGATCAATGGAATTCAGCGCCCCAGCCGCCCCACACGTAGATGGTGACGAACAGGAACAGCCACACCACGTCGACGAAGTGCCAGTACCACGCCGCCGCCTCGAAGCCGAAATGCTGGCGCGCCGTAAAGTGGCCGAGATAGGCGCGGTACAGACACACGGCGAGGAAGACGGTGCCGACAACCACGTGGAACCCGTGAAAGCCGGTCGCCATGTAAAACGCGGAGGAATAGGTGTTGCCGCCGAAGGCAAAGGGCGCAACCGCATATTCGTAGGCCTGGATGAAGCTGAATAGCACGCCCAGCGCGATTGTCGCCCACAGGCCCTGCTTAAGGCCTTCACGATCGCCGTGGATCAGCGAATGGTGCGCCCAGGTCACCGTGGTGCCTGAACACAGCAGGATCAGCGTGTTGAGCAGCGGCAGCGCGAAGGGATCAAGCACTTCCATCCCGGCGGGGATGAACGCTGCCGCAGCCGCGCCCTCCTGGCCGAACAGGCTGGTGGTCGCTCCGCTTGCCGCGTCATAGGTCAGCGCGGTCGGGAACAACGCAAAGTCGAAGAAGCTCCAGAACCAGCCGACGAAGAACATCACTTCAGACGCGATGAACAGGATCATGCCGTAACGCATGTGGAGTTGCACCACCGGCGTATGATCGCCGCGCTCGGCCTCGATCACGATGTTGCGGAACCAGAAGAAGAAGGTCGCGATCAGGCCCGCAAGGCCGGCCCACATCACCACGCTGCTGGCTGCGCCGAACTGTTGCGGATACCAGCTCAGCACCATGCCGCTGGTGAAGGTGAGCGCCGAGAACGAGCCGACCAGCGGCCAGATGTCAGGTTCGAGGATGTGATAATCGTGGTTTACTTTGCCAGCCATTGGTCGTTCCCGTCCCTGGGTTGTGCGTCAAACAGTCAATTGGCGCCCGCCGAAGCCGGATTTACCGGGTCCGCCGTGCGGTGAAAAGTGTAGCTTAGCGTGATTTGCTGCACGCCCTGCATGTTGGGATCGTCGAGCATCGCCGGATCGACATAATACAATACCGGCATGATGACTTCCTGCCCCGGCTGCAAGGTTTGTTCGGTGAAGCAGAAGCACTGGATCTTGTTGAAATACTTACCCGCCTGCTCCGGCGTCACGTTGAATGTAGCGGACCCGGTGATCGGGCGCGAAGTATTGTTGCGCGCCATATAGGTGGCAATGTCGCGCTCCCCGATGATGACGGTGTCGGTCGCCTGCACCGGTCGGAAGGTCCACGGCAGATCGCCGGCGGTCGACCCGTCGAAGCGGATCGAGATGCGCTGGCCAGTCGCCGCCGAAGCTGCCCGCGCAGCATCGATCTCGCTGGCGACCATCGTGGTGCCGCCGAAGCCGGTCACCTGGCAAAACAGGCGGTAGAGCGGGACCGAGGCATAGCCCAGTCCCAGCATCGCCAGCGCACCGAGCAAGGCCAGCAGGCCGACCCGCGCATTACGCCGTGCAGCTTCGGTGTCATGGATGAAGGGCGAAGTGGAGGCCATGGCTCAGTCTCCCATTCTGACGATGGTGATGGCGTAAAACAGCACCACGAAGAACAACAGGGTGCCGCCGACGACAAGGTTGCGGCTTTTGCGGCGCCGCTTGAATTCGGTCTCTTCTTCGGGGGTCATGCGATCCACCCCTGATGGGCCGCCACCCTGTCGACGACCAAGGCCGCGAACAACACGAAGAGGTAGACGATCGAAAACTTGAACAGGGTCTTTTCCGGTGTCATCGCATCGACCTCGGCGCGCATCCGGCGTCCCACAGGCAGCGCCAGCGCGATGAACAGCGCCGACAGCACCACCGCGACCGATCCGTAAATCCAGCCGGTCCCGCCGATCAGCCACGGCGCAACCGCGATCGGGGCGAGCACGAGGGTGTAGATCAGTATCTGCCGGCGCGTCGGCTTCTCGCCTGCCACCACCGGCATCATCGGAATGCCGACCTTGGCATAGTCGGACTGCACGAACAGCGCCAGCGCCCAAAAATGCGGCGGGGTCCAGAAGAAGATGATCGCGAACAGCAGCACCGGCATGGCGGTGATCTCACCCGTCACGGCAACCCAGGCGATCAGCGGCGGGAACGCGCCTGCGCCGCCGCCGATGACGATGTTCTGCGGGGTGCGGGGCTTGAGCCACATGGTGTAAACCACCGCGTAATAAATGATCGCGGCCAGCAACAATGCGGCGGCGAGCCAGCCGATACCCACGCCCATCAGCACCAGCGACACCGCGGACAGGAAAATACCGAAATCACGCGCATCCTCGCGCCGCATCCGGCCGCCGGGTAGCGGACGGTTCATGGTGCGCTTCATGCCGGCGTCGAGATCGGCTTCCCACCAGTGGTTGAGCGCCGCAGACCCGCCCGCGCCCATCGCGATGGCGAGGATCGCGGTGAAGCCAAGCACCGGGTGGATGCCGCCCGGTGCTGCCAATACGCCGCAGATCGCAGTGAAGATCACCAGCGTCATCACCCGCGGCTTGGTCAGCGTGAAAAAGTCGCGCCATTCCGCCGGGAGCATCGCCGCGCTTGGCACGGTGCTCGCTGGGGTCGTTTCAGGTGCGGCGTTTTTCATGTTTCCAACGTCTCATTGGCGAAGAGCGCAGCATTCCCGCCGCGCCCTCACCTTGGTTCTGTCATCGCGGCAGGCTCCGGCACCATCGCCGTGCCCGCCGTGCGATCACGCCCGGCCGATTATGCGGTTGCCGGACGATGATCGTGGTAATCGTGGTGATCCTCGATCACCGGCAGGGTTTCGAACTGGTGGTAAGGCGGCGGGCTCGGCAAAGTCCATTCCAGCGTGGTCGCGCCCTCGCCCCACGGATTGGCCCCGGCCTTGCGACCCGCGAACAGCGCGTAACCGATGTTCACGAAGAAGAAGAGCATCGAGCCAGCCATGATGTAGTACCCCAGCGTGCTGATCTCGTGCCAGAAGGTGAAGGCCTCCGGATAGTCGGGATAGCGGCGCGGCATACCCTGCATGCCGAGGAAATGCTGCGGGAAGAAGATCACGTTCACGCCGATGAAGAACGTCCAGAAGTGCAGGTGGCTGAGCAGTTCGGAATGCATCCGGCCACTCATCTTCGGGAACCAGTAGTAGAAGCCCGCGAACAGCGAGAACACCGCGCCCA
>DAIQNP010000248.1:0-4409 GCA_036788335.1 Erythrobacter sp. | reverse complement strand
ACTCTTCCAAGCGGTCTAAGGAAGAGCGGAAGCGCGCCTATATGGGGCGGGGCGGCGGATTGCAAGCGGGTTTTGGGCCGGGGCGGAGCCGGTTTGGTGCCATACCTTCGTGCACCCGTACACCCGTCCGCAGCGCTAGCCTGTCAGGAATTGCTCGGCGACGATCCGTTCCTCCAGCGACTGGCCGGGATCGAACAGCAGGGTCAACTCGATGTCGCGCGCGATTTCGAGCCGGACCTCGGCAATGTCGCGCAATTCCTTCTGGTCGGCCACTGCCGCCACCGGGCGCTTGACCGGGTCGAGCACCCTGAGGCCGATCTTCATCCGGTCGGGCAGGATCGCGCCGCGCCAGCGCCGCGGACGGAACGGGCTGATCGGGGTGAGGGCCAGCAGCTTGCTGTCGAGCGGCAGGATCGGGCCTTGGGCGGACAGGTTGTAGGCGGTCGATCCCGCCGGGGTGGCGACCAGCACGCCGTCGCACACCAGCTCGGCGATCCGCACCCGGTCGCCCACGGTCACCTCGATCTTGGCGGTCTGGCGGGTTTCGCGCAGCACCGACAATTCGTTGATCGCGCACAGGTGGTGCAATTCGCCGTCCTGCGTGACCGCCTCGATCCGCAAGGGCGCAATCGCCATCGCCCGCGCGCGCGCCAGCCGGGCCAGCACCGAAGAGCGCTTGTCATAGCGGTTCATCAGGAAGCCGACCGTGCCGAGATTCATCCCGTAGGCCGGGACGACGCGGCCGGTATCGAGCATCGCGTGGAGCGTTTGCAGCATGAATCCGTCGCCGCCCAGCACCACGGCCGCATCGGCCTCCGCAATCGGCGCCCAGTCGGCCTCGCCCGAAAGCACCCGGAAGGCCTCCTGCGCTTGCGGGGTGTCGCAGGCCAGCAGCGCAGGGCGCTGATAGGTCGATCCGGTGGTTGCCATTGTTCCCCTCTGCCGGCGGGTCGTGCCTGGTGCCGACTTTTCCCCGGTTGTCATCCCGTGCCGTGCCCTGATGTTCCAATTTCGGGCGGATTGCAATTGATGCGGACAGGGCGCACCATCGCTGTCTAAGGGAGGGGCGGGAAGGGACCCGGATGGATCGAGGCTTGATATCGCTGCGTAAGGACGCTCGCGGGAATTTTCCCGGCGTGCGCCCCGGCGTGCTCGAGGCCGATCTGCTGAGCGCGCTCGACCGGCGCGAGATCGAGGTTCTGTTCCAGCCGCAGTTTTCCTGCGCCACCGGCGCGGTCGCCGGGGCCGAGGCGCTCGCGCGCTGGCAGCACCCGACGCTGGGAGAGATCGGCGCGCGCGACCTGTTCGCGATTGCCGAGCGCGCGGCGCTGGTCGCGCCGCTGTCGCGCCATGTGGTCGCCCGCGCGCTGGAGGATGCCGCGACCTGGCCGGATACCCTCACCCTGTCGCTCAACATCACGCCCGAGGAACTGGGCGACCCGCGTTTCGCTGCCGATTTCGCCGCGCTGATAGGCCGCTCGGAGATCGCGCCGCGGCGGCTGATGCTGGAAATCACCGAGGACCTGCTGCTGCGCAACCTGGCGCAGGCGGCCAGCGCGCTGAAGGCGTTGCGGGGCTTGGGTTTCCGCACCGCGCTCGACGATTTCGGGGCGGGGTACTGCAACTTTCGCTACCTGCGCGAATTGCCGCTGGACGCGCTGAAGCTCGACAAGGCGATGGTGGAAGGTGTGCCGGCCGATGCCACTGCGCTTGCGGTGCTGCGGGCGATCGTGGCGGTGGGCAAGGCGCTGGGCCTTGCTGTCTATGCCGAGGGGATCGAAGACGAAATCCAGCGTGCCGCGATCACCGCCGAGGGCTGTGACTATTGGCAGGGTTTCCTGCGCGCCCAGCCGATGCCGAGCGCCCGCGTGCTGGCGCTGGCCCGCACGGCGCGGGGCATGGGGCACGGGTAGGGCGCCGCAAGACATCGCAAAATGGCCCGGTTGATCCTGTTCAACAAGCCTTTCGGGGTCCTGTCGCAATTCACCGATCGCGTGTCCGAGACGGCGCGCGCCACGCTGTCGGACTTCATCGCCATCAAGGGCGTCTATCCCGCCGGTCGGCTCGACCGCGACAGCGAGGGGCTGCTGCTGCTGTGCGACGATGGCCGGTTGCAGGCCCGCATTGCCGATCCGCGCTTCAAGCTGCCCAAGACCTATCTGGTGCAGGTCGAGGGCGACCCGCAGGACCGGGATCTGGAACCCTTGCGCAAGGGAGTGCGCCTGAAGGACGGCATGACCTTGCCGGCCGAGGCCGAGTGCATCGCCGCGCCCGACCTGTGGCCGCGCGATCCGCCGATCCGCGTGCGCAAGTCGGTCCCCGATCGCTGGCTGAGAATCACGATCCGCGAAGGGCGCAACCGGCAGGTGCGGCGCATGACGGCGGCGATCGGCCTGCCGACCTTGCGGCTGGTGCGCTGGTCGGTCGGCGACTGGACCGTGGAGGGGATCGCGCCGGGCGCGTTCACCGAGATTTCGGTTTAGCTCCGGGCATTCGCTGCGCCCTCAGTCCTCATCATCGGAGGCGTCATCGAAGGCGAGGCATCCGGTGTTGAACAGCGCGGCGATCAGGTCGAGCCTTTCCGGGGAAACCTCGGGGGGCAGCGCCATCCGGGCCTGCGCGCAGAGAGCTTCGGCAAAGCCTGCCGCATCGCCGGAACACGCAAAGCAATGGCCGTCCGCAAACAGCAGCACCGTTGCCTCGGTCTCGCGGAAGAACGAAAACCGGCTGGCGGGGTTGCGGATCAACGGCGTACCTGCGGACAGGTCTTCGCGGATGCCGTCGCTCGTTACCGGATCCTCGGGCCGCCAGTCGATCTCGGGGTTCTTCGGGGCAGTGTTGTATTGCCCGAACCACCGCGCAAAACGGCTGCGGTCGTGCAGCGTCTCGGCGATCATGCCTTGCAGTTGCGCGATGGCATCGGCGGTGATCTCGCCGGGATTGTCCTGCGGCGTCAGCTCCGGGTCGGCGTAGCGGTCGCTCTCGGGCAGGTCGGGCACCATGTCGTCGGCCCAGGCCTCGATCAGTTCGGCGCGGGCAGGGGCGCGGAAGCCGATCGAATAGGTCATGCAGTCATCGCCAACCGCCGTGCCGCGATGCGCAAAGCGCGGCGGGACATAGAGCATGTCGCCGGGTTCGAGGATCCATTCGGCGACGGGGCGGAACTCCGCCAGCAGCCGCAGGTCGTCGTGCGGCAGCAGGGCGGTGTCGTCATCGCAGACTTCGCCGATCTCCCACCGGCGACAGCCAAGGCCCTGCACCAGAAAAACATCGTAATTGTCGTAGTGCGGCCCAACCCCGCCACCATCGGTCGCGTAGCTGACCATGACATCGTCGATCCGCCAGCTGGGCACGAAGCGGAACGGATCGAGCAGGGCGGCAACAGCTTCGAAATAATGATCGACCGATTGCACCAGCAGCGTCCACGGATCGCGGGTGCCTTGCGTGAAGCGATCTTCCGCAAAGGGGCCATGTTCCAGCGCCCACGCGGACTCGCGGCGCGTGACGATGCGCGATTCGACCAGCGTGTCGCAGGCGAGACCAGCCAGCTCATCAGGGTCGAGCGGGTTCGCCCAGCCCTCCCACGCCGAGCGGATCAGCAGCGGCTGCTTTTGCCAGTAATCGCGCAGGAAGGCCGCAGCGTCGAAATCGCGCAGCCGCATCGTGTCGCTGTTCACTTGCGGTTTTTGCGCGCGGCGTAACGCGCATCGCGCGCCGCCTTCAGCTCCGCTTCGGTCTTCTTGGGGGCGTTGGCCTTCTCGGCCTCCTGCTCGGCTGCCAGCTTGGCCGCAGCCCGCTTTTCTTCGGCCAGCCGCTGCTTTTCCTCGCGCGCCTGCTTGACCTTGGCGCTCTTTTCCGCAGCCTGCGCCTCGCGTTTGGCCTGACGCTCGGCGCGTTCGGCCAGTTCGGCAGCGTCCAGCTGCGGCGCGGCTTTCATCACGGCCAGAGCCTTGTCCTTCGCCTTGGACGCGGCGGCGGTCCGGTCCTGAAAGCTTGGCTCCTTGTAACCCTTCATCGGTATTCACTCCTGCCTGCCTGCAAATCGCAGCGCGGCTTATGCTGTGTGAGAAACGAACCCCCGACCATTGCGGGGCATCCGAAAGTCTGGTGGTGAGCGGCCAATTCGATCCGTCGATCGGTCGCAGGCCAGACAAGCGCGGGAAGTCCTTAGTGGAAATCGGCCGCAATCAACAGGCCCGATTGTGCGGCATGGTGCAAATAATCGCGGAAGGCGCCGCGCGCGAAGGCCCGCCCTCATGCGGCTTTCTTCGTCCTGGTCGCCTTCTTGACGATCCCCGACAACCCTTTGGTCAGCTGGAACAAGCCATTGAGCCGGCTGGTCGGATCGCCCCAGGCGCGGTTGATCACCAGCTTCATGTCGGGGCGCAGCTTGGCGGTGTCCTTGCCGC
>DAIQNP010000247.1:0-4415 GCA_036788335.1 Erythrobacter sp. | reverse complement strand
CAGGCGCCGGGTGCTTCTTTTCGATCATGGCGCAGATTGCGCTGGAATCCGCGAGCGTGCCTGCAACGCCTTCTTCCGCCACTGACCGGTCGCGCAGCACCGGGATGCGCTTCATCGGCGAGATATCGCGGAACCACTGCGGCGGGTCGAACACATTGACCGCCTCGACCTCGTAAGGGACACCCTTGGCGATGCACAGCCCGGCGACCTTGCGCACGAAAGGGGAGACAGGGCTGCCGTAGATCACCAGATCGGGGCGGGTATCGTTCATGCGGCAAGGCTCCATATCGCAAAGGACGTGGCCGCTTTCATAGGGAAGCGCGCGGCCAGCGCAATCGGCAGCGCAATCCTCAGGTGATCGGATCGGTGCCGCGCCCTGTGCTATCGGCCCAACGCGGCGATTGCGTTTTGCCATGCAACGCGTCAGTTTCCGCAAAAGAGCAACGACTCCCCCCATTCCACGAGAGAGGAACAATCATGGCCACCCAGTACAAGAACCTGATCAATGGCGAGATGGTTACTGCCGACAGCTGGCTCGACGTGGTGAACCCCGCGACCGAGCAGGTGATCGGGCAGGTGCCGTCCTGCGGCGAGGCCGAACTGGACAAGGCGGTCGCCGCCGCGCGCGCCGCGTTCAAGACGTGGAAGAATTCGACCTTCGAGGAGCGGCAGGCCGTCTGCGTCGCCATTTCCGACACGATCAAGGCCAATGCCGAGGAACTTTACCGCCTGCTGACCAGCGAACAGGGCAAGCCCCACGCCCAGGCCAAGAGCGAAATCTTCGGCGCGGCCGGGCTGGCCAAGGCGCAGTCGACGCTCAAGCTGGACGAGGAAATCATCCAGGACGACGACACCCGGCTGCACCGTCATCGCCGCGTGCCGGTGGGCGTGGTCGGCGGGATCGTGCCGTGGAATTTCCCGGTGTCGATGGCGATCCAGAAGATCGTGCCCGCGCTGATGAGCGGCTGCACCATCGTGTTGAAGCCTTCGCCCTTCACCCCGCTCGCCACGCTCAAGATCGCCGAACTGATCGCGCGCGTGGTGCCGGCCGGGACGGTCAACATCATCACCGGAGAGGATTCGCTCGGGCCGCTGATCACCTCGCATCCCGATATCGACAAGATCACCTTCACCGGATCGACCGCGACCGGCAAGAAGATCATGGAGGGCGCGAGCAACGACTTGAAGCGCATCACGCTCGAACTGGGCGGCAACGATGCCTCGATCGTGCTCCCCGATGCCGATCCCAAGAAGGTCGCCGAACAGCTGTTCTGGTCGAGCTTCATGAATGCAGGCCAGGTCTGCATCGCCGCCAAGCGGGTCTATATCCATGAGGACATCTATGACGAGCTTTCGGCAGCCATCGTCGAATATGCCAGGACCGTGACTGTCGGCGACGGCGCGCAGCAGGGCACCGGCGTCGGCCCGATCCAGAATAGGAAACAGTTCGACCGGGTGGTCGAGCTGATCGAGGATGCCAAGGACAATGGCTACAAGTTTCTGCTCGGCGGCGAAGTCGATCCCTCGGGCACCGGCTATTTCGTGCCGCTGACCATAATCGACAACCCGCCCGAAGATGCTCGAATCGTGGCCGAGGAACAGTTCGGCCCGGTCATGCCGCTGATGAAGTTCTCTTCGGAAGAAGAAGTGATCGCGCGTGCCAATGCCTCTGACTACGGGCTGGCGGGCGCGGTGTGGACCGGCAATCCCGAAAACGGGGTAAAGATCGCCGAGCAGCTTGAGACCGGGACGGTGTGGATCAACGAATACATGCACCTGTCACCCTTCGCCCCGTTCGGCGGGCACAAGCAGTCCGGCTTCGGCGCGGAATACGGCAAGGAAGGCCTCAAGGAATTCACCTATCCGCAGGTGATCACGGTCAAGAAGGACAACGTTCCCGCTTGATAATCAAGCGGTTACGGGGTATCGTGCGGCCAGAAGGAGATTGATTATGCGCAAGAACCTCAAGCGTCTGGCCGCGCTTTCCTCGTTGCTCGCCGCTGCGGGCCTCGCCGGAGCGGCGATGCTTTCTCCGGCGGCTCAGGCGCAGTCGCACGAGCGGAACTTCGGAAACTACGGTAAGGCCCTTTATGGGGGTTCGGACATTGATGCCGGCAAGGACGCGGAGGCCTTCAAAGTTTCGGACGAACAGATCGTTGCCTATTTCCGACAGATGTCGGCGGAGATGGACCAGTTGAACCCGGTCGCGCCGGCCGACAGCCCCTATGCCGTGCGGCTGGCCAGGCTGACCGAGGGGCTGGACAGCTATGACGGGCTGACGCTCGATATTCAGGCGTATCTCGTTGATGAGGTTTACGCCTTGGCCATGGCCGATGGCACGGTGCGGGTCTCCACCCGGCTGATGGACGCACTGGACGACGATGAGGTGCGCTGCGTGATCGGCCACGAAATCGGCCATGTGAAGCTGGAGCATGGACAGGGGCGCCTGAAGGGCGCGTTGGCCCGGAATTCGTCGTTGACCGTGGCGGGCAGCGGCGACCAGCGGCGGGTGGCCGACTCGAAGCTGGACGAGCTGGTGCAACGCGTGATTTATCTGCGTCATAATCGTGCGGCCGAAGCCGCGTCGGATGATTACGCGCTCGGCTTCATGGCGGCGAAGGGTTACGATCGCGAAGCCTGCGCCACCGCAATGGACAAGCTGGCGGCGCTGCGCGGGAACGGCAGGATTGCCCTGCTGCAAACCCATCCGAACACGACCGCGCGCGCCGAGCGGGTGCGCATGCAGATCCAGTAATCAATCCCGACAGGTTGGTTGCAGGCTTGGCGCAGGTGTGGTTCCGCGCGCACCTGTCCGCAGGTGATCACGATCAAGAGAGGCAACCTCCCGGCTTGATTTTCAGACGGTTGGCGGGCATCGACGACGGACAGAGGGAGACACGATGATGCGCAATACAATCAAGCTTCTGGCCGCCGTTACACCGCTGCTCGCCGCCGCCGGGATGGTGGGGACAGCGCTGCTCGCGCCTGCCGCTCCGGCCCATTCGCAAAGCCTGGGCGAGATCATGGGGGCGGCCAAGAAGGTGGCCGATGCCGCCAGCGTTTCGGATGAACAAATCGTTGCCTATTTCGGGCAGATGTCGGACGAGATGGACCGCCGGAATCCGCTCGCCCCGGCAGACAATCCCTATGCCGTGCGGCTCGCCAAGCTGACGCAGGGGCTGGACAGCTATGACGGGCTTACCCTCGATATCCGGGCCTATCTGGTCGACGAGGTGAACGCCTTTGCGATGGGCGATGGCACCGTGCGGGTCTATTCCGGGTTGATGGACACGATGAACGACGATGAAGTGCGCTGCGTGATCGGCCACGAAATCGGGCATGTGAAGCTTGAACACGGGCAAAAGCGGATGAAACGCGCGCTGCAACAGGACGCCGCGCTCAGCGTCGCGGGAACTGCCAGCAGCGGGGTGCGGCAGATCGCCAATTCGCAACTGGGCGGGCTGCTCCAGAACGTGATGTATGCCCAGCATTCGCAGTCGGCGGAAACCGCGTCCGATGACTATGCGCTGGGGTTCATGGCGGCCAGGGGTTACGATCGTGAAGCCTGCGCCACCGCAATGGACAAGCTGGCGGCGCTGGGCGGCGGCGGCGGGATTGCGCTGCTGCAAACGCACCCCAATCCGGCGTCGCGCGCCAAGCGGATGCGCAAGCAGATCCGGTGATCGGCACGCGCATCCTGCCTCGCCCGGCGTGATCGACCCTGAGTCTCTGTCCGCCGGGCTGGTGCGGGTGTGTGTTCGCGCCGGGCTTGGCGCGCTGGTCGGAGAGCCGCAGCGGCTCACCGGCGGGGCGGTGATGGAAAGCTGGCGATTTGCGGCGGGCGACGATGCCTTCGTGCTGCGCCGCGCGCCGAGCCTCGCGTTCATGGAAGGGCGGCCTTACGGGCACGGCGTCGAAGCGGCGCTGATCGAAGCGGCGCGGGCCAAGGGCGTGACCGCGCCGGAAGTGGTCGCGGTGCTGGAAGAGGGCGATGGCCTCGGTTCGGGCTTTGTCATGCGGGCGTTGCCGGGGACGGCTGATCCCAAGGTCATTCTGGGGTGCGACGATCCTGCGGGCTTGCTGCGGCAGGCGGCGCGGGACTTGGCGCGGATTCATCGGTTGCGGGAAGCCGATGTGCCCGCAGGCGTGCCGGTGATGGATTACCGCGCGGCCATCGCCGACCTCAAGGCGCAGTTCATGGATGCTGGCGGGGATCGGCCGATCATCGCGCTTGGTCTCAAATGGCTGGAGGACAATTGCCCGCCGGAGGTCGAACCAGTCCTCAACCACGGCGATTACCGGATGGGCAATCTGCTGGTCGAAGGCTCGGCGCTGACCGGCGTGCTCGACTGGGAGCTCGCCCATTTCGGCGACCCTCACGAGGACCTCGCTTTCGGCTGCATGGCGGTGTGGCG
>DAIQNP010000246.1:0-4425 GCA_036788335.1 Erythrobacter sp. | reverse complement strand
CGGCACGCGAACGCGAAGTGCTCGACTGGCTGGCCGAAGGCAGCAGCAACAAGGCAATCGCCCGCGAACTCGACATCAGCCCGCGCACGGTCGAAATCCACCGCGCCAATATGATGACCAAGCTCGGCGCCCGCCATGCGGCCGAAGCGGTCCGCCTGAAGCTGGAAGCCAAGCTCAAAACGCGATTGCAGGCCTGAACGGTCCGGTCACGAGCCCCCCGGGCGGTCCTGGCGTTGCGAAACGCCGCCGGGACCGCCCAACCCGTCCGCCCAACCTGTCCGCCTGGTCCATCCGCCCGATTTGTCCGCCTACTTCTACCGATTGTCTCGCAAACTTATCGGCAGAACTTGGCGCCGGTGCCTTCAAGGTGGAAGTGATCCTGATGCGCGGCATTGTAGGCCGGGCCCAGCACGGTGCCAAACCGCTTGCAGGCGCTGCGGTGGACCACGCGCAGGAATTCGCGGGTCGCCGCATCGCCGCCCTGCCAATCGCGCTTGAGCACGATCCGCCGTCCATCTTGCAAGACAAAGCCGGACACGTCGATGGCCTCGGCGCGGGCATGGGCCGAACGGCGATCGGTGCCGGCGACATTGCGGCAGGAATAGCTGCCCATCGTCTCGATCCGCGCAATCGGGCTGCCGAGCAATTGCCGCGCCGCCCGGTCGACCCCGAAGCGCGCCCATTCGGTAAAGGCCTTGGCGGTCTCGCACCGCACCGGGCCCAGGTTGCTCACCCCGAACTGCGAACCATCGCCCGCCAGCGCCGACAATTGCACGGTCCCCAGCTTGTTGCAGCCCGGCCCGGAATAGGTATCGGGCAGGGGCGCAAACCGCGCCCCGGTGGTGCCCAGATCGGCCAGGCAGCTGGCATCGGCTGCGCGCGAGATCGGGCCTTGCGGAGCGGTGGCGATCCGCGGTGCCATCATTGGCGCTGTGCGGGGGGCGGCGGCGGTGCGGGGGCTGACCGAACCGGGCGCCGCGCCGGAGCGGCCATCGGGGATGACCGACCCGCATGCCGACAGCATCAGCGCCCCTGCAAAAAGCGCCGCCGCGCGAAGAGTGAACCCTCGTTCCATGACTAGGGGTTATGCCGCAGGAAGGGTTAATCCCCGCGAAACGGTTGCGGTTAACCAAACCTTTCACGGTGAATAAGTAAGGTTACCGGGCCGATACGCCGCGATCGAGCCACGTCTGGCCGCATCCCGAAGGATTGTTGCGGGCCAGGGCTGCATTTTCAGAACGTGGTCGTAAAGGCGATCACCCCGGCCGGCAGCGTGTCGAGCAACGCGGCTTCCAGCAGCTTGTCGAGCCCGGTCAGCACCATCACCCCCACCGCCAGCAGCGCAGCGCCGAACGCGGGCTTGCCGTACCGCGCAAGGCTCTGGAGCGTCCTGCGCCGCTCGCCCAGCGCGCGGCGCGAACCATAGGCGAAGGCGAGGATCGCGGTCGCCACCCCCAGCCCGAAGGCGAGGAAGATCACGAAGCTGGCGGCAAGGTCCTGCCCCTGACTGGCGGCGGCGATCGCGACCCCCAGTGTCGGACCGACACAGGGCGCCCAGACGATCCCCAGCAGCAGGCCGATGATCGCCTGACCCTGCCAGCCGTCCCCCTTGACCCGCGCCAGCCGCGCATTGCCGAAGCCTGCAATCGGCGCGGCGGCGGCGCTGAGCGCGGCCTGCGCTTGCGGCACCAGCAGGACGATCCCCGCTGCCGCGAGCATTGCGCCGGCAAACAGGCGAATCGCCGCCTCGTCGATGCCGAGCGAATAGCCGAAGGCGATCACCCCGAAGCCGAACAGCGTGAAGCTCGTGACCAGCCCGCCCGCCAGTGCCAGCGGCCCGAGCCGGCTCCTGCCCAGCGCCGAGCCGACCAGAATCGGCACCAGCGGCAGCACGCAGGGGTTGAGGATCGTCACCAGCCCCGCAACGAAGGCCAGGGCCAGGCTGCCGAACATTGCGGATCAGGCCTTAAATCGCGTCGAGCACGAATTTGCGCAGGCGCGCGCGGTTGGTTTCGACGATCGAGCGGGCGACTTCGGTCTTGCCCTTGAACACCAGCACGGTCGACTGGCGAACGACGCCGTTGGCGCGCAGGAAGTCCTTGTGGTCATCGAAGTTGATCTTGACGAAGATCACGTCGGCGCTCTGCTTTTCCTTGCGCAATTCGTCGAGGATCGGCCCCTGTGCGCGGCAGGTCGGGCACCAGTCGGCATAGACATCGGCGACGATGGTCTTGCCCTTGGCCTGCGCCATGGAAAAGCTCGAAGCTTCGTAAGCCTGCCAGCCGGGGGTTGCGGCCGTGGCGGTCAGTTGGGCGGCGGCGATGACGATCGCACCGATGGCGGCGATGATGGCGAACAGGCGAAGCATGGCTCGGTATCCCTTCTGCGTGAAGCGCGGTGCAGACCCGTGCCGGTCCCGAGGGACAACCCCGGGGGATCGGTTCGGCGGCGGTTCTGCTGAGCGGGATACGGTAGAGAGCGCCGTCCGGTTACACCGTGACGGCGCGCCTTTCTGTGGCCTTGCTGACCGCAATGATCGCCAGCAGCGCTGCGGCAAAGCCGGGGACGATTTCGTAAAGCCCCGGTCCGCCGCCCAGCCATGCAGGCAAGGCCGCGTTCCAGCCCAGCGCGATCCAGCCCGCCACCACCACCGCGCCGGTGACCAGCCCCGCCAGCGCGCCCGCGCCGGTCATCCGGTCCCAGGTCAGGGCCAGCAGGATCAGCGGTCCGAAAGCGGCCCCGAACCCGGCCCAGGCATTGGCGACCAGGCCCAGCACCTCGCTGTCGGGATCGGCCGCGATCACCATCGCCGCTGCTGCCACCAGCGCCACGGCAACCCGGCTGACATTGACCGCCTCGCGCTCGCTGGCGTTGCGGCGCAGGAACAGGCGGTAGAAATCCTCGGTCAGCGAGGAGGAGGACACCAGCAGCTGCGAGGAAATTGTGCTCATGATCGCCGCCAGCAGCGCGGCATACAGAAACCCGGTCACCGCCGGATGGAACAGGAACTGCGCCAGCACGATAAAGATCGTCTCGGGATCGTCCACCACCAGCCCGTTGCGCTCGACATAAGCGCGGCCCGCCAGTCCGACGCCGAGCGCGCCGGCCAGTGCGATGGCCATCCACCCCATGCCGATGAACCCTGCGCGAGGAACGTTTTCCACCCGGTCGATCGCCATGAAGCGCACGATGATGTGCGGTTGCCCGAAATAGCCCAGGCCCCAGGTCACTGCGCTGATGAAACCGATGGCGGTGAGGCCATAGCCGATATCGAGGAACCCTGCCTGCGGCACCGCCGCGATGCTTTCGCCCGCCGAACCGCCGGGACCGAACATCACCACCAGCGGCATCACGATCAGCGCCCCCATCATGATCAGCCCCTGCACGAAATCGGTCAGGCTGACGGCGAGGAACCCGCCGATCATGGTGTAGGCCAGCACGATCCCGGCGGTGATCAGGATGCCGAGCATGTAGTCGGACAGGCCAGTGTCGGGCAGGATCCCGGCAAAGGCGGTCTCGAACAGCTTGCCGCCGCCCACCAGCCCCGCAGCGGTATAGACCGTGAAGAAGGCGACGATGATCACCGCCGAGGTGATCCGCAAGGCGGTCCCGCTCTCGGTGAAGCGGTTGGCGAGGAATTGCGGGATGGTGAGCGCATTGCCCATCCGTTCGGTCTGTTCGCGCAGCCGCGGGGCAACGATGATCCAGTTGGCGAGCGCGCCCACAAACAGCCCGATCCCGATCCACGCCTCCACCAGCCCGCTGGCATAAAGCGCGCCCGGCAGACCCAGCAGCAGCCAGCCCGACATGTCGCTCGCGCCGGCGGACAGCGCCGCCACCGACGGTGGCAGATTGCGCCCGGCGAGCAGATACCCCGCACTGTCCTCGGTCGATTTGCGCCAGGCGTAAAGTCCGATGGCGAGCATGAGGGCGAAATAGGCGGCGAGGGTAGCAAGGGTAAAAGCGTTCATGTGCGGGGGGTAACAAGCTGAGGCCGGGTTGGCCAGCGAGCGCCGCAGGATGGTGCGGACCGCGCCAACGATCGCGACAGTGCCGCAGGTATCGCGATCTCGTCGCGTATTCAGAACACATCAATGCCCAGACGCGCCGCCTGTGCGCCCGGATGATCGCATCCTGATCTACATTGGAACACCCGACGATGGGCTCGGTATTGGCTCGTGCAATTAATGAATTGTTGCCACGCATCCAATATCCGGAGTTTCAGAATGAAATCGACCAATATGATTATTCTTGCCACTGGTGCAGCAGCCCTGACTTTTTCTTCCTCAGCGTTTGCGCAGGAAGATGAACGTTACTTTAACGGCTTTTATGTTTCCGGGGCGATCGGTGCGGAATCGGTTGAAGACAGTTCGCGTGACTCGATCGAATTCGACACCGATCGGGATGGCGATTTCGACGACAGGG
>DAIQNP010000245.1:0-4433 GCA_036788335.1 Erythrobacter sp. | reverse complement strand
AGAAAAGCCAAGCCCCGTGTCAAGCACGGGGCGACGACTGAGAAGGTGTCAGAAATCCACCCACTTGCGGTCATTCCCCGCCGCGAGCCATTCGCCTTAAAGTGGACGTGGCACGGTGGCCTCATGCCCGTTCAGCACATTGATCGCGGTGTGCACCCGCGCCTCGACCTCTTCGCGGGGCAAGCCTGCGGGGATCGTTGCGCCGATCTTGTAAGTGATGCGGCCGGAGCGCTTGATCACGTGGTGATAGGTCGCGCCGCTATCCACCGCGATCGGGACGACCGGCAGGCTCAGCAGCTTGTAGAGGCCGGCAAATCCTGCCTGCAAACCGGGGTGCGTGCCATGCGGGGTCCGCGTGCCTTCAGGGAAGATCACCAGCGGGCGGCCCTGCGCGACGCGCTCCTTGGCCACCGAAATCATCTCGCGCAGGGTCTTGGCGCCCTTGTCGCGCGCCACCGGGATCAGGCCGTAGGTCAGCGCCGAATAGCCCCAGCCGGGGATCGCGAACAATTCCTGCTTGGCGAACACCGCCGGGTGGGTGAACAGGCGCGGGGTGTCGATCGCCTCGAAGAAGCTTTCGTGCTTGACCGCGATCAGCACCGGGCCTTGCGGCAGCGCGCCGTCGAGCACCACCTCGATGCCCAGCACATGGCGGACGCACCACAGATGCCACCTGCTCCACCGGTGCACCACTGGCGCGAGCCACGCCTTGCGCGCGATGATGGCCACCACCGACGCGATCACCAGGACCACGCTGCCGCCGTAGAACATGATGTAGAAGGCAAGGCTGCGCAGCGCGGCAAGAAGGGTGCTCACACTTCGGCCAGTCCCGCTGCCCAGCTTGCCAGCAGCTTGTGATATTCGAGAAACAAGGTCGGAAAGCCCGGCTGGGAGGGCACGCCGTCGCGGATCACTGTGACATGATCGGGCAGCACCCGGTCAAGCTCGCCCGCCGCGCGGCGCAGGTGCCAGTCGGTGGTCACCAGCCGGAGCGAGCGGACCTCGTTCTGCGCCACCCACTTGGCGGTTTCGGCAGCGTTGGAGCGGGTGTCGACCGCCGCAAAGCCGAGCGTGACGCAGCAGATCATCTGTTCGGCCTCGACCCCGAATTCAGCGGCGAATTCAACCGGCCGCACCTCGCTGTCGACCCCGCTCACCAGCAGCTTGTCGGCGAGCCCTGCGTCCAGCACCTGCAGCCCGCGCGCGATCCGCCCGGCCCCGCCGGTGGGGACGATCACGGCATCGGTGCGCTCGGCTGCGGCGGGACGCGGCAGCGCGACCACGAACCACAGGAACCCGATCACCCACGCAAGGAACAGGAGAGAGACAAGCCGCCGGATCATCACGGTTCCTAAAGCATGGCCTTGAGGGCAAGCGCAATGGTCAAGCGTGCGGTGGCGAGCGCCAGCACCACGCCGGCGACCGGCACGGCGGCGATCATCGCCCAATCGGCCCAGCCCAGCCCGCCGCCGCCCACCATCCCGCTGTCGAGCGCGGCGAATTGCTGGCCCAGCAGCACGATCGCCCCCACTCCCAGCCCCGCACCGAGCAGCGCACCGAAAGCGGATTCGCGCAGCACCGTGCCAAGAAAAATGCGGGTAATCTGGCGGTCGGTCCCGCCCAGCAGGTGAATGATCTCGACCGTGTCGCGCGCCTGGGCAAAGGCGTTGCGCGCCGCCAGCCACACCGCCGCTGCCGTCGCCAGCGCGACCAGCACGATCAGGCCGAGCGCCAGCCATTGCAGCGCCGCCAGCGCATCGTTGACCGGGCGCAGCCAGTCGGCCTGCGCATCGACCCGCGCGCCCGGCACGGCGCGGGCCAGCGCTGCCTCCATCGCCGCGATCTCTGCCGGGCCGGCGCGGCGGGTGAGTTCGACATCGATCAGCGCCGGGATCGGCACCTCGGCGCTGTCCACACCGGCGCCGAGCCAGGGTTCGAGCAGCGCGTTGAGCTCCGCCTCGGGCACCAGCCGGACCGATTGCACCATCTCCATGTCGCGGATCAGGCGCGCGGCTGCCTCGCCGCGCTGGGCGCGCAGATCGGGGTTGGGCTCGATCACCTGCACCGTCACGGCCGAGGACAGGTCGGCGCGGGCATTGTCCGACAGGTTGCGCAGGGCCAGCCCGCCGGCCGCCGCAATCACAACCAGCGCGATCAGGATGGCGATCACCCACGGGATCGGCCCGGTCAGGCGCGGACGCGGCAATAGGCTGGCCCCGCGCCCGCGCCCGCGCGACCGCGACCGCGACCCTCGGGCGGGGCTGTCGGCGTCATCGCCCGTGTCATGGTGGGAAACCCCTTCGGGCAGCGGCGGGGCGGCGGTCATGCCCGCGCTCCGGGCAGGGGCGGCGGCCCGCCGGGACGCGGGGGATAGCGCAGCGCTCCGGTGGGGTCGGACAATTCGCCCTTGTTCAGCCGCATGATCAGCGAATCCGGCACCTTCTTGAGCAGGTGGACATCGTGGGTCGCCACCACCACCGTCGTCCCGACCCGGTGGTTGAGCGCCTCGAACAGGCGCAGCAGCTTCAGCGCCATGTCGGGATCGACATTGCCGGTCGGCTCGTCCGCGATCAGCAGCCGCGGGCGGGCGATCACCGCGCGGGCGATGGCGACGCGCTGCTGCTCCCCGCCCGAAAGGGTCGCCGGAATGGCGTGCGAGCGGTGCGCCAGCCCGACCCAGTCGAGCATGTCCGACACCGCCCTGATCACCTTGGACTCGTCCGCGCCGGAGAGCCGCAGCGGCAGCGCGACATTGTCGAAGGCGGACAGGTGCGGCACCAGCCGGAAGTTCTGGAACACCACCCCCAACCGCCGGCGGAATTCGGGCAGGCGGGCACCGGGCATGGTGATGATGTCCTGCCCGAACATCCGGATCGCCCCGCGCGAGGGCCGCTGGGCGAGGTAGAGCAGCTTCAGCAGGCTGGTCTTGCCCGCCCCGCTGGCGCCGGTGAGGAAATAGAAACTGCCGGGGTAGAGCGTGAAGCTGAGGTTGCTCAGCACCTCGGGATCGGTCCCGTAACGCAGGCCGACATTGTCGAATTTCACGATGTCGCCGGTCTGTTCGGTCATGGCGCGGACCTAACAGCGCGCCGGGCGATGGGGAAGCCGGTGATGCGCGCAAAGCCCCATACATCGCCTCCAGTGTGGAAAAACCCCCCGATTCGCGGCGGACAGGCGGGCTTGCCCTTGTGCCGGGCGGTGCGTGGCCTATTGCCAATGTGACAATGATCATTGCCTGCCCAGCCTGCGCGACGCGCTATGCGGTTCCCGATGCTGCGATCGGCAGCGAAGGTCGCACTGTGCGTTGCGCCAAGTGCAAGCACAGCTGGTTCCAGGAAGCGACCCCGCTCGATCTGGTGAACCTCGCGCAGCCGGCTGAGCCCGGCGCGGAGCAGCCCTCGGCGGCAGCCGGCCCGGCATCGCCTGCCGCTGCGCCCTCTGGCCCGGTAACGGACGGCCCTGCGGGCGAGCCGGTCGGGCCGTCGATCAGCCATTGGCGCAGCACCAACGGCGCATCCTCGTCCCTCCCGCCCGCGGTCGGCAGCTTCGCCACCCGCGCCCTGCGCCGCCGCCCGCCTTCGACCGGCGCAGATCCGGAAGCGGAAACCCTGGCCGCGCCAGCGGATACATCGGTCGCGCACGGGGAAACCCCGGCCGCGCCAGCGGAAAGCCCGATCGCGCCAATGCAGGCCCCGGCCTCCCCCGCGATGGATTCGCCCGCCAACCAGCCGCTGCCCGATCTGGCGGACGGCGAACCGCACGGCGACGACGAACGCGAACCGCCGATCTATGACGAGCACGCGGCGGACGAGGCGGACCGGGAGGACGGGGACGAGGTTTCGCATTTCGATTACCGCTCGCCCTTCACCCGGCGGCGCAACCCGCTCAGGATGTGGACGCTGGCGGCGCTGATCTTCGCCGCGCTGGCGGGCGGCACGGTGGTGGCGGTGAATTACTACGGCCTGCCCGAATGGCTGCCGTTCAATCGGCCCACCTTCGGGATCGGCCGCCCGGGGCTGGAACTGGATTTCCCGGCGGGCGAGCAGCGCACCGAAACGCTGGAGAACGGCGACACGATCTTCCGGGTGCGCGGGGCAATCACCAATGCGGCGCGCGAAACGCTGTCGGTGCCCAACCTGTTGGTGGTGTTTCTCGACCCGCGCGACCGGCCGGTGGGCGACTGGGTGGTGGTTCCGGCCAAGCGCGGTCTGGCTCCCGGTGAAAGCCTCAATGTGACCGAGGCCATCGCCGACATTCCGGTGGGCGCTGCGGCGGCCGAAATCGGCTGGGCGCCCAACTGATCAAACCGCTTGCGCGGCGACCGGGTGCTTGCTAGGGGCGCGCTCCTACCGCGGGACCGGCCCAGCCATCCCGATACACCCGAGTGCGGTCGTGGCGGAACTGGTAGACGCGCAACGTTGAGGTCGTTGTGG
>DAIQNP010000244.1:0-4447 GCA_036788335.1 Erythrobacter sp. | reverse complement strand
GTGCCCGAAATCGGACGTCGGGCTGGCGGTGATTTGCCGATTGGGCGCTTGCGCTGCGCCCTAGCGCGCCGGTTCCAGCTCGGCTGCCGCGCTGGCCTCGGCATTGCCTGCCGGGCCCTTGCGCTCCTCAGGCACCGCGCGCGGATCGCGCCCCGTGCCCGGTCGACCGTTGAGCAGCAGCAGGGAAATCCGGCGGTTGCGCGGGTCGGCCGGGTTGTCGGCCACCAGCGGCTCGGTTTCGGCCACGCCTTCGATCCGGGCAATGCGGCTGGCCGGCACCCCGCCCAGCACCAGCGACTGGCGCGTTGCCTCGGCCCGCCCGCTCGACAGCGACCAGTTGTTGGCCGCAACTCCGGGGCGCCACGGCAGCGAATCGGTGTGGCCGCGCAGGATCAGCGGCGACGGTTCGTCCTTCAGGGTATCGGCCATCACCTCCAGCAACCCGCGCGCTTGCTGGGTCAGGATCGTGGTGCCCAGTTCGAACATCGAGAAATCGGCGTCGTCCATCAGGTCGATGCGGATGCCTTCGGGCGAACGCATCACCCGCACCTGCCGCGCCAGGTGAGACAGCTGGCGGCGCTGGATCAGCTTCTTCTCGATCTTGTCGCGAAGCTCCTTGAGCTTGTCCGAATCCATTTCGCCGCGCCCGCCCGCTTCGGACGGACCGCCGGTGACGCCGCGCGGGATGGTGATGCTGCGCGTGCCGGTCTGGCCCATCGCCTTGGGATAATTGTCCGGATCGGTGAGCGACGATCCGCCCAGCAATCCGTCGGAACCCGCGCTCTCCTTGCGCATCTTGACCAGCGTGGGGGTGAAGTAATCGGCGATCCCCTTGCGCTGCTTTTCTTCCGTGGCACCCAGCAGCCACAGCAGCAGGAAGAACGCCATCATCGCGGTGACGAAATCGGCATAGGCGACTTTCCAGGCGCCGCCGTGGTGGCCGCCTTGGACAATGGTGATCTTCTTGACGATGATCGGAGCGGGGATCGCCAGCTTGGGATCGGCCTCCGCCACCTTACCGGCCCCGCATCATGTCGAGCAGTTCGGTCAGCTTGGGACGATGGGCAGGCGGCAGGCCCGATCGCGCCGCTTCGAGCACCAGCGGCTGCGGATGACCATGCAACGAGGCGATGATGACCTGCTTGATCGAGTAGAAGATCTGCTGGTCATGGGTGTTGATCTGCTTCAAGCGCCCGCCAAGCGGTGCGGTGAAGCCATAGGCCAGCAGCACCCCGAGAAAGGTCCCGACCAGCGCGCCGCCGATCATCTTGCCGAGGATTTCCGGCGGCTCGCTGATCGCGCCCATCGTCTTGATGATGCCGAGCACCGCCGCAACGATCCCCAAGGCCGGGAAGGCATCGGCGAGCGACTGGATCATGTGGACCGGCTCGTCCATCTCGTGCAGCTGGCTCTTGATCGAACTGTCGATCACTTCCTCGACCGCGTGGGTATCGAGCGTGCCGGAGGATACCACCATCAGCGTCAGCGGATCGCAGATCATCGAGGTCACCACGGCATCGCCTTGCAGGCGCGGATATTCGCTGAAGATGGTCGAACTGCCGGGTTCGGTGACATGGCTTTCCAGCGCAACCGCGCCTTCGGACCGCAGCAGCTTCATCAGCTTGCTGGTCAGCGCGATCGCGTCGATGTGGTCCTCGTCGGAATATTTCGGCCCCTTGAACACCTTGGCCAGCCCGGCCCCGAGCAGCTTGACCTCGTGCATCGAGTTGCCGATCAGCGTCGCGCCCACCGCGGCGCCGCCGATCATCATGAATTCGAGCGGCATGGCGGCCAGCACCGGACCCATGGCGCCGCCGGCGAGCATGAACCCGCCGAACACCATCACCAACAGGACGACGATTCCAATCGCAACAAACACGGGGGCAGCTCCTTGGGCGGGGCGTTACGAAAGGGACAGCGTCAGCTGAGTGCGCGGAACAGGGTCAGCTCGCTGACCCGCGAGAAGGCAGCCTGGCTGGCCTCCAGCGCGGTGAGCGATTGCTGCAACCGGGCAATGGCATCGCCGATATCGGTGTCGCCCACCCGCCCGCGCCGTTCGGTCAGCGCGATCTGGCGTTCGGTCTGCTGCTGCTGGATCTGTTCGGTCCAGGCGAGCCGGGTGCCGAGGATCGTCTGCGCGCGGGTGGTGTTTTCGAGCGCGGCGTCGATCCCCTCGATCGCGGCGCGCGCCGCTGCGGTAGGATCGGGCGACCCGCTGGTCAGCACATTGGCCAGCGTGCCGAGCACGGCAAAGGCACTGGTCGGCGTGCCGCCGACATCGAATTCGAACACGGCATTGCCCGGCACGCCCCGCTCGATCGCGGTGCCCGGCGCGACCGGGATCGCCCCCGACGTGGCCGTGCCGTTATAGGTGACATTGCCCGCCGCATCGCGGACGAAAGCGGCATCGGACGAGAGGCCGGAAAACAGCGGCTCGCCGGTCAGTGTGACGGCATTGGCACGCGAGAACAGCTCTTCACCGAGCTGCCCCAGTTCGAACCCGATGGCGCGGCTGCCGTCGGGGCCGGTCGGCGTATTGGCCGCCTGCACCGCCAGTTCGCGCGCGCGCTGGAGCAGCGTGGTGACGGCGTTCATCTCGTCCGCCGCCGAGGTCAGGTCCTGTCCCAGCCGCGCGGCATTGTCACCTTCGACCAAGGCCAGCCGCTCGCGCCGGTCGACCAGCCGGATCTGGGCCGCCGCCGCCGGATCGTCCGACCCGCGTTCGATTTTCTGGCCGGTCGCGATTTGCGTGCGGATGCGCTCGATCCCGCTGCGCAGGTCGGACATCTGCGCCAGCGAGCGGTTGAAGAAGGATCCGGCGGTGTTGCCAATCAGCATGGGGTTGCTCCTTTACCTGAGGCCCAGCAGCGTATCGAAGATATCGCTGGCGACCTGGATCACGCGGCTGTTGGATTCGAACGCCTGTTGCAGGCGGACGAGGTTGGCCGCTTCGACATCGAGATCGACCCCGGTTTCGCGCAGCAATTCGGATTCGGCAGTGGAGGCCACCACCGAAAGACCATCGCGCCGGGTCTGGAGCGCCGCGACTTCGCTCGACAGCCGCAGCATCAAGCGGTCGGTCGCGCCGCTGGGAGCAGCGGGATCGGCCAGTGCGGCGATCAGGGCGGCAAGGTTGCCGGTGTCGCGGCTGCCGGCAGGCGAACCGGCCGGGGCCGTGGCGAGCCCGGTTGCCGCCGTCAGCACCGCCTCGATGTCGCTCGCGCCGGTACCCGAGAACAGCGGCTGGCCGGGCGCTCCGTCCTGACCGACGCCATTGGCCTGCGCAGCATTGGCGATGGTGATCGCCGAGACGGCAAGCGCGTCGAGCTCGACCTGCAAGTCCGCCATCCGGGTCAGTGCCGAGGCGCGGCCCGCCATCGCCCCGCCTTCGGGGGCGAAAGCGACGCCGTCCATTGCGAAAGACAGCGTGCCGTCGGCCGCTGTCGCCACCGCGAGCGTGCTGGCGGTGGGTCCGGTGACCAGCGGCACCGGGGGCGTGCCTTCGACCGTCACGTCGGCGGTGCCATCGGCGTTGATGACCGGCGTGATGCCGAATTGTTCCGACAGCCCGCGCAGCGCCCGATCGCGCGCGTCGAGCAGCACCGCCCGCCCCGCCGATCCTTCGCGCGCGCCGACCAGATCGCGGTTGATCCCGGCAAGTTCGGCCGCGATCTCGTTGATCTGGAGGACTTCGGCCGAGGTTTCACCCTGCACCAGGTTGCGGGCATTGGCGAGCGTGCCGTCGGCGATCCGGAAGTTGGCCGCCATCTGGCGCGCGCTTTCCAGCGCGGACAGGCGCAGCGCCGGTTCGAGCGGATTGCCTTCAAGCCGGATCAGCGCCGCTTCGAAATCGACCAGCCCTTCGAACAGGTCCGAGGTTTCGATCGCGCTTTCCGCTTCCCGCATGGCAAGAAATTCGGCCTCGGCGCGGGCCAGCCCGCTCGACGCATCGCGGGCCTGGCGCTGCACCAGCCCGCTTTCGACCCGCTCGATCAACCCGGCGCGCACCCCGCCCAGCGAATCGGCAGAATTGGTGCCGATCGTGCCGGTCATCACCAGCTCGGTCTGTGACAAGGTCCGGCGCGAGTAATCGGTATTGGCGGCGTTGGCGATATTCTGCGCCGTCAGCTCAAGGCTGGCGCGGGTGGCGGTCAGGCCGCTTCTTCCGATCGAGAACAGGGCGGTTGGCATCAGTTATCTCCTTGCACCGGGAGGTATTGCGCAAGCTGTTCCTCGATGCTCCGGGCAAACCCGAAGGAACCCGTAGTCGAGGCGACATCGGCGAAGTGATCGTCGCGCATTTTTTCGAACTGCCCGCGCCCGCCGCCGGTCAGCGGGGTGTCTTCGGTGAAGCGCACCGCGCGCGCGCTTTCGAGCATCCGGCGCAGCATGATCGCCTCGAACCCCTGCGCCGCCTTGCGCAGCGCCTGCCGTTCGGGCGAGAGCG
>DAIQNP010000243.1:0-4458 GCA_036788335.1 Erythrobacter sp. | reverse complement strand
GCCGCACCCCCCCGAAGCGCGCAAAGCCGGCACAGATCATCGCGTCCGGGCAACCCATCTCGACCGCCACAGCAATCGCGGCGAGCGCGTTCTGGACGTTGTGCCGCCCCGGCATTGGCAGGTGAACGCCCTCGATCCGGCGATCCGCGCTTTCGTTCTTCGGCCCCCGTTGGCGCACGATCACGTCGAAGCGGTTGCCGCCGTCCACGCTGTGCACGTTCACGCCGCAGATGTCGGCCTGCAGCGAGAAGCCGTAGGTCACCACCTTGCGATCCCGCACCTCGCCGATCACCCCCTGCACCACCGGGTGATCGACACACAGCACCGCCGCGCCGTAGAACGGGACATTGTGGATGAACTCGACAAAGGCCCGCTTCACCCCGTCGAAATCGCCGTAGTGATCGAGGTGCTCGGGATCGATATTGGTGACCACGGCGATGGTGCCGTCCAAACGCAGGAAGCTGCCGTCGCTCTCGTCGGCTTCGACCACCATCCAGTCCGAATCGCCCAGCCGCGCGTTGGAGCCGTATTGTTCGATGATCCCGCCATTGATGACGGTCGGGTCGATCCCCCCTGCGTCGAGCAGCGTCGCAATCATGCTGGTGGTGGTGGTCTTGCCATGCGTGCCTGCCACCGCGACGGTGGATTTCAGGCGCATGAGTTCGGCCAGCATCTCGGCGCGGCGGACCACGGGGATGCGCGCTTCGAGTGCGGCGGCAACTTCGGGATTGGTCCGGCGCACGGCGGTGGAAGTGACCACCACGGCGACGGCTTCGACATTCTCGCGTGCATGGCCGATATGCACCGTGATCCCCCGCGCGCGCAGGCGTTCCACGCTGGCGCCCTCGGCAACGTCACTGCCCTGCACCGTATAGCCGAGATTGTGCATCACCTCGGCGATGCCCGACATGCCGATCCCGCCGATGCCGACAAAGTGGATCGTGCCGATATCGGTGCCCACTCCCTTCATGCATCGGTCCTGTCGCGGGCGGCCTTGCGGGTCGCGGTCTGCGGGCGGGTGGCGGCCTGCGCGGCGCGCGGCGCGCTGCTGTCGACCCGGATCACGTCCATCAGGTCGATCCCGCCCATGCTTTCGACCAGATCGGCGAGATCGCGCGCCGCATCGGGCAGGCCGCAATTGAACGCGCAGTGCGCCGCCTTGGCGAGGCCTTCCGGGTTCATCGCCATCGCCTGGATCTGCTTGGCGAGTTCCTTGGGCAGGAAGGCCTCCTGCCGGATCATCCGTGCGCCCCCGGCCTTGACCATCTCGCGGGTGTTGGCGGCCTGATGATCGTCGGTGGCGATCGGCAGCGGGATCAGGATCGCCGGGCGGCCCACCGCCGTCAGTTCGGCAATGGTCGAAGCGCCCGCGCGGCCGATGAACAGGTTTGCGCCGGCCAGCCGCCCGTGCATATCCTCGAAATAGGTGCCCAGTTCGGCGGGTATGTCGTGATTGGCGTAGCGCCCGCGCACCGTGTCGAGGTCTTCGGCGCGGCATTGCTGGGTCACCTGCAAGCGCTGGCGCAGCGCGGGCGGCAGCATGGCGAGGCCATCGGGCACCACCTCGGACAGCACCCGCGCGCCCTGACTGCCGCCGGTCACGAGGATGCGCAGCAGGCTTTCGTCGGTAAAGGCGGGATAATCCTGATCGCGCAGGGCGCATACTTCGGCGCGGACCGGGTTGCCGGTAAGGTGAACCTTGGCCGCGTGCTTCGGCTTGAGCCGGTCGACCTTGGCATAGGACGTGGCGATCGCGTCCACCCGCCCGGCCAGCAGCCGGTTGACCCGGCCCAGCACCGCATTCTGTTCGTGGATCACGCTCGGCAGGCCGGCCGCGCTCGCCGCCAGCAACGCGGGCAGCGCAGGGTATCCGCCGAAACCGATCACCGCGGTCGGCTCGAAGGCGTCGAACAATCGCAGCGCCATGCTGCGCCCTTCAAGCACCGCGCGGATCCCGGCGGGCCAGCCCAGCGGGTTCTTGCCGAAGCGCCCGGCGGGAAGGACGTGGGCGGTGAGGTATTCGGGCTTGCCGGGGATCGCCGCCCCGCGCTCGTCGGTGATCAGCGCCACGTGATGGCCGCGGCTGTGAAGCTCGGCTGCCAGCGCAAAGGCCGGGATCAGGTGTCCGCCAGTGCCGCCCGCTGCCAGCACGAAATGGCGGCTCGCGCCTGTCGGGGCGGCGTTCGCGGTCTGGGCGTTCATGCGCGTTCCTCCTTGCGTTCGATCAGCGCGCGCAGTCCCCCGCCCTCACGCGCGAGGAAGGGATTGCGCCGCGTGATCGCCAGCAATAGCCCAAGCGTAAGGCTCACCGCCAGCGCCGATGATCCGCCATAGGAGATCAGCGGCAAGGTCATTCCCTTGGACGGGAACAGCTGGAGGTTGACGAGGATGTTGATGAACGCCTGCCCGCCGAACTGGGTGATCAGCCCCGCGCCCGCCAGAAGCGCGAACAGATTGTCCTCCGCCACCAACCGCACCAGCACCCGCACCACGATCGCGCAATACAACACCACGATCAGCGCGCAGGCAAGCAGCCCGAATTCCTCGCCGATGACCGAGAAGACGTAGTCGGTATGCGCCTCGGGCAGGTTCATCTTCCTGATGCCGAGCCACAGACCGCTCCCCGTCCAGCCGCCCGCCAGCAGCGTGCGCTGCGCCAGATCGACCTGATCGAAGGCGGTCCCTCCGCCCAGAAAGCTGTCGATCCGGTGGCGGGCATTGTCGTAAAACAGGTAGGCCAGCGTCAACCCCGCCGCCCCGCCGCCGATCAGCACCCCGATCCGCTGGAGCGAGACACCCGACAGCAGCACCGCCACGAACCAGATGCCCGCAAACAGGATCGCGTCGCCCAGATTGGGCTGCGCCATCAGCAGCGCCGCGATCAGCCCCATCAACCCGCTGACGAACAGCACCACCGGCAGGCCGGGATCGCGCAAGCGCCAGCTCAGCACCCAGGCGCAGATGATGGCAAAGCCGGGCTTCAGGAACTCGGACGGCTGCAAGCTCATGCCGACATTGATCCAGCGCCGCGCGCCGTTCTTTTCCTCGCCGATGATCGGCACCAGGAACATCAGCGCCAGCATCACCGCACCCATCAGGATGCCGATCCGCCGCGCGTCGTCGCGGCTGGCGAAGGACAGGGCGATCATCAGCACCAGCCCCGCCAGTTCGAACACCAGATGGCGCTTGAAGAACATCAGGGGATCGAGCGTGACACGCGCGGTCGACAACTGGTCGGCGCTGGCGGGCGAGGCGGCGGCGACCGCGATGATCCCGATCGCCACCAGCGCCAGAATGAGGCCGAGCAGCACCTTGTCGATCTCGCGCCACCAGATCCGCCACGTGTCGCGCCAGCGGCGCTGGACCGGGACCGGCGGCAGGTATCCGCCGCGCGGACGGGAGGGGGTATAGCCAGGATTATAGGCGGTCATGGCAGGATGCTCCGCCCCGCGTCGCCGGCCGGCTCGCAGGTGTCGCAGCCGGTGATCGCGCCGATCATCTGGCGGAAGTGATGACCGCGCTTTTCGTAATCGCGGAACTGGTCATAACTGGCGCAGGCGGGCGACAGCAACACCACCTCGCCCGGCCGGGCGGCCTCGGCAATGCGGCGTACGGCTTCGCTGATGAGCTCACAGCGTTCGACCCGGACGTGCTCTTCGAGCAGTCCGGCGAACATCGGCCCGGCCTCGCCCACGGTATAGGCAGCCGCGACATTGGCGAGGTGATCGCCGCAGGCCCCCAGCCCATCCTCCTTGGGCAGCCCGCCGACGATCCAGTGGATCCGCGGGGCGCCGCCATTGATTGCCGGATCGGGCGGGAACGCGGCCAGCGCAGGCGCAGCCGAGGCGGCATTGGTCGCCTTGCTGTCGTTGATATAGGCAACCCCGCCGACCTCGCACACCCGCTCCATCCGGTGCGGCAGCCCGCGATAGGTGGCGAGCCCTGCGGCGATCTGCGCTTCGCTCAACCCCAACTGGCGGCAGATCGCCATCGCCACCGCCGCGTTCTGGGCATTGTGCGGCCCGGCCAGCGACAGCGAGCGCCCTGCGGCCAGTCCCGCCGCGTCCAGATCGCCCGTCCCGACCCGCACCAGCGGCCGGCCCGCCTCCGCAATCCTCGCGGCAATCGCCTGCGTGGGTGCATCCTCGTCGCAGATCACCGCCGTGCCGTTTGCCTGCATCCGGAACAACCGCTCCTTGGATGCGGCATAGGCGGCGAAATCGGCATAACGGTCGAGATGGTCGGGGGTGATGTTGGTCAGCGCCGCAAGATCGCAATCGAGCGTGAAGGTGAGGTCGATCTGGAAACCGACTCCCTGTTCATTGGGGGCAAGCGGGGCCTGCCCCATGATCGGATCGCCGATATTGCCGCCCATCACGCTCGGCACGCCGGCTTGGACCAGAATGTGGTGCACCAGCGCCGTGGTGGTCGATTTGCCGTTGGTGCCGGTGATGCCCA
>DAIQNP010000242.1:0-4462 GCA_036788335.1 Erythrobacter sp. | reverse complement strand
GGTTGAAGCCTACAAGATCGGCGATCTGCTGCGCGAAAACGACGTGTGCAGCGCGGTCTGGGCCGACTGGTACGGCTTCAAGATGGAAAGCTATGACGGCATCCTCGAAAACGCCGCTTTTCTGCAACGCGAAGGCGCCTGCGTGGTGATCCACTCGGATGATCAGGACGATATCCAGCGGCTGAATCAGGAAGCGGCCAAGGCGCAGAAGGCGGGCCTCAGGCTCGGGATCGACATTCCCGATGCGACCGTGATCCAGTGGATCACCCACAATGCCGCCAAGGCGATGGGGATCGGCGATCTCACCGGCAGTCTCGAACCCGGCAAGATGGCCGACGTGGTGCTGTGGAACGGCGATCCGCTGAGCGTCTATTCGCGGCCCGAAAAGGTCTGGATCGACGGCGCGTTGATGTACGACGCGATGGACCCCAAACGCCGACCGGTGAGCGATTTCGAACTGGGCCAGCCCGGCGAAGGAGATGTGAAATGAAGCGCCTCCTGCAACTGGCGGTCAGCGCTCTTGCCCTGTCCGCCGCGCCCGCGATGGCGCAGGACGTGACCATCACCAACGCCCGGCTGGTGCTGGGCGATGGCAGCGCACCGATCAATGGCGGCACCGTGGTCGTGCGCGGCGGCAGCGTGGTCTATGCAGGACCCGCCAGCGGAGCGCCTGGCGGCGGAGCCAGTGTCGATGCGGGCGGGGCCTGGGTCACGCCGGGCATCTTCGCCACCGTCACCACGCTGGGCCTTGCAGACGTTTCGGCGGTGCGCGAATCCAATGACATCACTGCGCGCGGGACACCGTTCAGCGCCGCGCTCGACGCGTCGACCGCGATCAACCCGGCCTCGCAGCACATTCTGGTGCACCGCGCCGCCGGGATCACCCGTGCGGCGACCACCACCATGCCCGCAGGATCGATCTTTGCAGGGCAGGGCGCGATCATCGATCTGGATGGCGACAGCCAGCCGGTGATGCAGGCCCGCGCGTTCCAGATGATCGATCTGGGCGAAGGCGGCGGCGCGCAGGCGGGCGGCAGCCGGGTTGCGGCCCATGCCCTGCTCAAAGCCGCGCTGCGCGAGGCGCAGGCGCTGGTCGGCAGGACCGGCATCCCGGAAACCACCGAAATCGGCAAGGCCGATGACGTGCTGCTCAGCCGCTTCGATGCCGAGGCGCTGGTGCCGGTGGTGACCGGCGCGCAGCCGCTCTATGTGGCAGTCGAGCGGGCCGCCGATATTCGCGGCGTGCTGGCGCTGAAGCGGGAATACCCGCGGCTGGATCTGGTGCTGGTCGGGGTCAGCGAAGGCTGGCTGGTGGCGGACGAGATCGCCGCGGCCGGTGTGCCGGTGATCGCCAATGGCCTCACGGACCTGCCCGAAACCTTCGAGAAACTGGCCGCGACCCAGAGCAATGCCGGGCGCATGGCGCGCGCAGGGGTGAAGGTGGCGCTCAACGCCGCGCCCTTGCAGAACCCGCGCCGCTTGCAGCAGGTCGCGGGCAATCTGGTGGCGCTGGGCCGCGTGCCGGGGGCTGCGGGCATGGCATGGGGCGAGGCTTTCGCCGCGATCAGTTCCATCCCGGCCGAGATCAGCGGCATGGGCGGCAAGGCAGGCGTCCTGAAGCCCGGCGCCCTGGGCGATGTGGTGGTGTGGGACGGCGATCCGCTCGAAGTCGGTTCGGTGCCGACGCGGGTCTATATCGGAGGGGTCGAACAGAGCCTCGAAGGCCACCAGAGCGGCCTGCGCGATCGCTACCGCGACCTCGACGAGAGCGCTCTGCCCAAGTCCTACGACTGGTGATGCGGGCGCTGTCGAAAGCGGTAGCCTGCGCGCTGGCCGGAGCATCGCTGTGCGCCGGTCAGGCTGTTCAGGCACAGGACGGGCAGGCCGAAACCGCCGCCGGAGGCAACGCGCAAAACTCCGCGTGGCACGCGCAGCAGCAGCTCTTTCTGCTTGGCCTGACGGCAGAAGACGGCTGGCACTTTGCCGATGGCGGGGTGCGCTGGCGCTGGATCAAATATCTTGCGTCGGACCGCAAGCCGACCGTCGCCGATGTGATTACTGTCCACTACGAAGGCCAGTTGCTCGACGGGACGGTGTTCGACAGTTCTTACGAGCGCGGCGAGCCTGTGACCTTCCCGCTCGGCCGGCTGGTGCCGGGTTGGCAGCTGGCCATCCCCAACATGGGCGTGGGCGAGAGCATCGAGATCGCCATCCCCGCAGACCTCGCCTACGGCCCGGTCGGGCGCGGGCCGATCCCCCCCAATGCAACGCTGGTGTTTAAAGTGGAGCTGATTGCGATCGAAGGCTAAGTTCAGTCCAGTTTGGGGGGCAAGATATGAACGCATCTTTGTGGAACCTTATCGCGGCCAATGTCGCCTTTGTCGGCACGCATTTTGCCATGTCGCACCCCTTGCGGGGGCCGATGGTCAAGGCGCTGGGCGCGGGCGGATTCCAGATCGCCTATACTGCCATCAGCTTTGCTACGCTGGCATGGGTCTATTTCGCCTTTGTCGCCGCGCCGCCCGCCGATCTGCCGGGATCGGGCGAGGCGGGCTGGATCATCGCCACGATCCTGACCCTGCCCGCGATGATTCTGCTGGCAGGGTCCTTCATCGGAAATCCAGCCTTGCCCACCCCGATGGCCGAAGCGCAGGCGCGGGCCGAACCGCACGGCGTTTTCCGCGTGACCCGCCACCCGATGATGTGGGCGATCGGGCTGTGGGCGGCCTCGCATATCTTGCTGTGGTGGAGCACCCGCACGCTGGTGGTCGCGCTGGCGATGGGCGTGCTGGCGCTGGTGGGTGCGCATTTGCAGGACCGCAAGAAAGAGGTGCTGATGGGCGAGGCCTGGGCCGGCTGGGAAAGCCGCACCAGTTACTGGCCGCGCTGGAACCGGTTGCTGTCGGTCGGGGCGGTGCCGCTGGTTGCCGGGATCGCGCTGTTCGTCCTGCTGAGCTGGGTGCACCTGTGGCGGGCCGGGATCCCGGCGGGAATTTTCCGCTGGCTGTGACGCGGCGCCGCCGTCAGTAAGCCTGCCCGCGCAGCCGCGTGTAATCCCCGTCAAGCTGCGTGCTGATGTCGCGATAGAGCACCGCGATATCGTGCGTCCCGTTGGTGAAGCCACCCGCCTCGGCACGCAGGAAGTCCAAGACCTCGCCCGCCGGCTGGCTGTAGCTCAGTTCGGCGACCTGCGGGACATAGGCATCATAGGCGTCCTGATAGGGCCGCAGCACCGCTGAATTGAACTGGTCGAGCGCACGAAAACACCCGCGCGCCTCGGCTTTCGGGAGCTGCGCGGTGCGCGATTGCTCGGCGCAGCGCGGGTAGGAGGCGGACCATTGCGGGTCGATCGCCGGGCGCTCCAGCCGGTTCGCTGCGAGAAAGTTGCGCACCGTTTCGCTCAGGCTGGGCTCGGGCGCTGTGGGTCGAGGGGTCGATGAGGGCGATACCGGATCGGATTCCTGCGGATTGGCCGGGGTGGATGCGCGCGGCGAGGGCGTTGCCGTGGAGGCGACCGCGCCCGGTCCTGCGCCCACCGGTCCGGAGGCGGCCGCGAATGGGCTGCTGGCGGCTGGCGGCTCGACCGGGTTGAAAAAACCCGGCCCAACGGTTGCTGCAAGACCCCCGACCACGCTCACGCCAAACGCGGCATTCAGGATTTTCTTCTGATCGGGGTCAAGTTCAATCCGGCCATACAGATTCAAGACCCATGCGATGCCCGCCGCCGCGACTATAACGAGACAAATAATCTGAAATACAACAGACAAGCTCATTGACAGTCCCCCGACCCTTCGGCTGCCGTACTATCATCATAAGCGCCAAGACGCACTCAGTTTCCAGTAAACACCGGCCCGCGCCTTGCGATCAGCGCCGCCACCCCTTCGGCATGGTCGGCGGTGGTGTGCATCATCGCCTGGGTGTTGGCCGCCAGTTCCAGCGCGCTGTCGTAGCTGACCTGCTGGCCCTGCCGCAGCAGCATCTTGGCCTGCCGCAGCGCGTGCGGCGGCATGGCGGCGATCTTCGCGGCGAGCGTGCGGGCCTCGTCCAGCAGCGCTTGCGGTTCGACCACCCGGCTGACAAGGCCCCAGTCCTGCGCGGTGGCGGCGTCGATCACCTCGCCGGTGTAGAACAGTTCCGCCGCGCGGCTCATGCCGATCACGCGCGGCAGGATCCAGGTGCCGCCATCGCCGGGGATGATCCCGAGTTTCAGGAAGGTCACCCCGAACTTGGCGTTTTCGCTGGCGATGCGGATATCGGCGAGGCAGGCGACATCGCAGCCCAGCCCGATCGCCGGACCGTTGACCGCCGCGATCACCGGCACGCGAAGGCCATGCAAGGCGCGCAGGATCAGGTGGATATTGTCGCGGTAGCCGTCCGAAATGGCGGGCGCGGTGCCGCCGAAGGTGCCGGTCTTGTCGCGCATCGCCTTGACATCGCCGCCCGCGCTGAAGGCGCGCCCCGC
>DAIQNP010000241.1:0-4492 GCA_036788335.1 Erythrobacter sp. | reverse complement strand
CTGCCTCAAGATTAGAAGTCTCGCGCTCTATCCAGATGAGCTACGGGCGCGCACCCCGAACAGGGGGAACGACCCGCCAATAGCGCGCTTTGCCGCACAAGGGAATCGCGCTAACTCGGGTAGCGATGGAAAACACCGCTCCTGCGCCCGCCGCCGCCGCCGATCCCGCCGCCGCCTTCGACCGCGACCCGGACGACGGCATTGAGGCGACCAGCCGCTCGCCGGTGCATTTCCGCTTCTATGATGTCGTGATGGCGGCATTCGTCGCGATCCTGCTGCTGTCGAACCTGATCGGCGCGGCCAAACTATCGACCGTGGCAGGATACACCTTTGGCGCCGGCATCCTGTTCTTCCCGGTCAGCTACGTCATCGGCGACGTGCTGACCGAGGTTTACGGCTATGCCCGCGCACGGCGCGTAATCTGGACCGGGTTCGGCGCTCTGACCTTCATGGCCTTCATGAGCTTTGTCGTCGTTGCCATGCCGCCAGCCGACAGCTGGACGGGACAGGCCGCCTACGAGGAAGTTTTTGGCAGCACCTGGCGGATCGTCGTCGCTTCGATCACCGCCTTCTGGGCCGGGGAATTCGTCAATTCCTTTGTCATGGCCAAGATGAAGATCTGGACCAAAGGACGCTTGCTGTGGACCCGTACCATAGGATCGACTGTGGTTGGACAGGGCGTGGACAGCCTGATCTTCTACCCGATCGCCTTTCTCGGCATCTGGACCACGCAGGATGTGCTGACCGTGATCGTCACCAACTGGGCGCTCAAGGTCGCATGGGAAGCGCTGCTGACCCCGGTGACCTATGTGGTGGTGGGCAAACTCAAGGCAGCCGAGGGGGTGGACCTGTACGATCTCGACACCGATTTCTCGCCCTTCGCCAGCAGCAAAGCGGCTTAATCCGGATCGGTTCCGAGTGCATCGTCGGCGACGATTTCCAGCCGCCACGGCAGGCCGAGCCTTCCGGCCAGCAACTTGATGTCCTTCTCGGTCGGAAGGCCAAACAGCGCTTCGTGGCTTTGCGTCAGCCGCAGCACCAGCGCGCCGTCATCGACCAGCAGCCGGCTGACCTGAAGCGAGCGCGGCGAACAGGCTCCCAGCCGCCGCGCCAGCCGCAGCGCCAGCCCCCAGCGCAGCGCCTCCTCCAGCGCCTCGTCGCTGGCGAGCGCGCGCAGGCGGTCGGGCAGGCCCAGCCGGTTGCCATTGGCAGCGACGGCAGCGGCGAGCATGGCCCGGCCTTTGCCGTCAATCCCAATCCAGCGCTTGTGCAGCGCCCAGTTGATCGCCTGCGGCAGGCGCAGGTTGGGCTCGATCTGCATCGAGGCGAGCCCCAGCATGGTCGCTGCCAGCCGCAGCTGTTCGCTACCATGCTCGCGCGCCGGAGCGGCATCCAGTGTCCACGCCGCCATCCGCGCCGCCAGCGTCGGCGGGGCGCCGCGCTGGCTGGCGAACTCCGCGATCCCGGCCAGCAGCGGGTCCTGCGCCTTGCCGTGCGGCGGCAGCCGGTCGAACAGCAGACCTTCGCGCAGTCCCCATGACGAAAACACCACGCGGGCCGGATTGAGCTGCGCCAGCATCGCCTGAAGCAGCACTGCCGCATCGGGCAGCTTTTCGGCACGCATCGCCGAAATCCGCTCGCGCGACTTGAGGGTTGCAGGCTCGGCGGCGGTCAGCGCTTCGGCAACCGCGGCCGCCCCGGGGGCATCGATCACGAAGCCGTGCGGATCGGACAGCGGGTGGCTGCGCGCCTGCATGGCATAGACCGCCATCGCCCGCCATGTGCCGCCGACAAGATAGAGCGTGCCGTTGTCCTGCGGGTCGTGCCCGGTCAGGTCCCAGCCGCCCTTGCGAATCACCTTGTCGAGCGCCTTCTTCATCTCGGCGCATCCGCGCTCGCGGTATTCGGGCAGGCGCAGCGTGCCGAGCGGCAGCGTTGCTGCGCCCGTCGCGATGCCGCCATCGACCTTCACCAGTTCGAGGCTGCCGCCGCCAAGGTCGGCGACGATTCCGCGCGCCTTAGGAAAAGCGCCGATCACGCCCCAGGCGCTGAGCATCGCCTCTTCCTCGCCCGAAACGATGCGCGGGTCGAGACCGAGCTTGCGCAATTCCTCGGCGAATTCCGGACCGTTGGCCGCCTCGCGCACGGCGGCGGTGGCGACGGTCTCGACATCCTTGACCCCCAGATCCTCGAGCAGCACGGCAAAGCGTTTGAGTCCGCGCATCGCGGTGGCGATCGCCTCGTCCGACAGGCGACCGGTGGCGGCAATCCCTTGCCCCAGCCTCGCCGTCACCTTCTCGTTGATAAGCACCGTGGGCGAGCGCAATGCCCCGCCATAAACCACCAGCCGCACGGTGTTCGATCCGATGTCGATGATCGCGTGTTCGGGCGTGTTGCCTGCAAAGGCTCCGTCGCGGTCAGCCCGCCGCTTGCGAAAGGTCATGCCGAGCGCCCCTTGCGCAGCGTCAGCTTGGGCACAGCCCCCGCCTCCAGCGCGCCGCCGCGTCCCGACAGCGACGGATTGGTCATGAAATAGCGGTGACAGTTGAACGCCTTACCTTCGGCGACGACACGGGAATAGCTGCCGTCGGCGTGGAGCCACCAGCTTTGTTCGGTATCGAGCATATTGGCGAGCAGCACTTGCTGGAGCACCTGATCGTGCACTGTGCGGGTGAGGATCGGGATCAGGGTTTCCACCCGGCGGTCGAGATTGCGGCTCATCAGATCGGCCGAGGAGATGAACACCGCCGCATGGGCATTGGGCATCGCGTGACCATTGGCAAAGGCATAGATGCGGCTGTGTTCCAGAAAGCGACCGATGATCGATTTGACCCGGATGTTTTCCGACAGGCCGACAATCCCCGGCCGCAGGCAGCAGATGCCGCGGACGAGCAGTTCAACCTGCACGCCGGCATTGCTGGCGGCATAGAGCCGGTCGATGATGCCTTCATCGCTGAGCTGGTTGCACTTCATCCAGATTGCTGCCGGTCTGCCGCTCTGCGCATTGGCGATCTCGGTGTCGATCCGACGGTAGATCTCGTTGCGCAGGTCGAGCGGGGCGACGACGATGCGTTCGAGGCTATGGGGTTCGACATAGCCGGTGACGAAGTTGAACACTTTGGCCGCATCGCGCCCCAGCTTGGGGTCGGCGGTGAAAAAGCTGAGGTCGGTGTAAACCTTGGCGGTGACGGGGTGGTAATTGCCGGTGCCGAAATGGCAGTAGGTGCGAAAGCCCTCGCCCTCGCGCCGCACCACCATTGCGACCTTGGCGTGGGTTTTCCAGTCGGTGAAGCCATAGATGACCTGCACGCCGGCGCGTTCCAGCTTGCTTGCCCATTTGAGGTTCTGCTCCTCGTCGAAGCGCGCCTTCAGTTCCACCACCGCGGTGACGGACTTGCCCGCCTCGGCTGCCTCGATCAGCGCATTGATCACCGCACTTTGCGAACCGGCGCGGTAGAGCGTCTGCTTGATCGCCACCACGTCCGGATCGGCGGCGCCCTGACGGATGAAATCCACCACCACCTCGAAGCTTTCGTAAGGGTGGTGGATGATGATGTCCTTCTCGCGGATGGCCGAGAAGGCATCGCCATCATGTTCGCGAATGCGTTCGGGAAAACGCGGGGAATAAGCATCGAACTTAAGATCGGGGCGGTCTTCGCGGACGATTTCCGCAAGGCCGTCGATCCCGATCATCCCGTCGGTCTTGATCACTGCCGCCTGGTTGATGCCGAGCTGTTCGAGTAGCAGGCTTTCGGCCTTGGCATCGAAATCCTCTTCCAGTTCGAGCTGGATCACCTGGCCGCGCCGTCTGCGCTGGATGGCGCTGCGGAAGGTGCGGACCAGATCTTCGGCCTCCTCCTCGATCTCGATGTCGCTGTCGCGCAGCACCCGGAACATTCCGTCGCCTTCGATGGTAAAGCCGGGAAACAGCGCGGAGGCATAGCGCTGGATCAGGCTGGCGATCGAAATGTAGAGCGCCTCGCCCTGCCCCGCGATATCGCCCGGCACGCGCACGAAGCGCGGCAGGGCGCTCGGGATCAGAACCATTTCGATCAACGGTTCTTGATCGGCATCGCGGGTAAGGGTGAACAGCAACCCCATGCCTTCGTTCTGGACGAAGGGGAAAGGATGCGCCGGGTCGAGTGCTTGCGGGGTGATGATCGGCAGGATTTCGTTGAGGAAAAAGGACTTCAGCCACTTGTGGGCGGCTGGCTTGATACGCTGTTCATCGGCGATGTGGATGTCCGCAGTCGCCAGGCTGAGCCGCAGCGAACGCCAGATCGATTGTTGGAGCGCCGAAAGCTGGGCGAGCTTGGCGCGGATCGCGGACAATTGCTGGGTCGGCGAGCGGCCGTCGATCGACGGCCGGGCAATGCCGCGCTGCGCCTGTCCGACCAGTCCCGCGACCCGGATCATCATGAATTCATCGAGATTGCTGCCCGAAATCGACAGGAATCGCAGCCGTTCGAGCAGCGGATATTGTTCGTTGCAG
>DAIQNP010000240.1:0-4505 GCA_036788335.1 Erythrobacter sp. | reverse complement strand
AGATCGAACACTTCTTCACCCACTACAAGGATCTGGAAGCCGAAAAGTGGGTGCGGATCGGCAAGTGGGGAGACGCCGCCGAAGCGCGTCAGGTGACTATCGAGGCAATCGAAAGATATAACGCTGCTTGATGATCGCACCCGCCTCCGCGGGTGCGGCTATCAAAAATGCGCCAACTAAAAGACCAAAATCAACGCCTTTATCAGCAGCGTCACCGCGAACGGCAGCCCGATTGCGAGCATCCATAGCGAAATGGTGTCGCGGCGGAAGGCGGGCGCCAGCGCCGGATCGCTCGCGGCAGCATCGTCCAGCCCGGTCCAGCGCTTTTCGAACCACCGCCACACCGGGATGATCCCGGCGATCAGCACCACCAGCGCCACGAACGGCAGCGCCGTCGAGGTGCCTTCGCTCAGCGCCTTGACCGTCACGAAAATCTGCAAGCACGTATAGACCAGAAGGGCATAGGCGACATGGTCGCTGATCGCCTTGCGCCAGTCGCGCACCGGAGCCGTTTCGGCGGCAGAAACCCTGTTATGGTTCTTGGCGTTTCTCATGTCTCGCTCCCCAGCGATTGCGTACCCTTGGCACGGAGTATCGCAAAGCCGTGGCAGACTTGCAAGAACCCGCAGATTTCTGCAATTTTCGTGGCTGATGAAAGCCAGATTGACGCAAAAGCTGCACGGAATCAGCGCCGAAAGTCTGCCCTTTTGCGCGGGCTTGCGCCCGTGCCATGCGGCTAAGCAATAATCCTGCCAAACCGCTCCGGGGTCTTTCCAGCCCCGGCCAGCCTGCTAAAGACCATGCCCGATGACCCAGAGCGCCCCTCTTGCCGAGCCCGCCGTCGCCGCCCCGCAACCGACCGGGAGCGGGCTCGAAGTGATCTCGATCGCCAAGAGCTATGACAAGCGCGCGGTCCTGTCCGACATCTCGCTGACCGTGGCCAAGGGCGAGGTGCTCGGCCTGCTCGGTCCCAACGGCGCGGGCAAGACCACCTGTTTCTATTCGATCATGGGGCTGGTGAAGCCCGATTCGGGCCGGATCCTGATGGACGGCGAGGACGTGACCAAACTGCCGATGTATCGCCGCGCGATCCTGGGCCTCGGCTACCTGCCGCAGGAAACCAGCATCTTTCGCGGCATGACCGTTGAACAGAACATCAACTGCGTGCTTGAACTGGTCGAGCCCGACAAGACCACCCGCGCCGCCGAACTGGAACGCCTGCTGGGCGAATTCGGCCTCACCCGGCTGCGTGAGGCCCCGGCGATGGCACTGTCGGGCGGCGAACGGCGGCGCTGCGAGATCGCCCGCGCGCTGGCGGCCAAGCCTTCGATCATGCTGCTGGATGAACCCTTTGCCGGGATCGACCCGCTGTCGATCAGCGACATCCGCGAACTGGTGCGCGACCTGAAGGCGCGCGGCATCGGGGTGCTGATCACCGACCACAACGTGCGCGAAACGCTCGACATCGTGGATCGCGCCTGCATCATCTATGGCGGCCAGGTGCTGTTCGCCGGCTCCCCGCAGGAGCTGGTAGCGGACGAGAATGTGCGGCGGCTGTATCTCGGCGAGAGCTTCACGCTCTAGGTCTGATCGATGGCATTGGGGCCCCGCCTTGACCTGAGGCAGACGCAATCGCTGGTGATGACGCCGCAATTGCAGCAGGCGATAAAGCTGCTTGCGGCATCGAACCTCGAAATCGAAAGCTTCATAGCCGAAGCGCTGGAGGCCAACCCGCTGCTCGACACCGGCGCTTCGGCAGACAGCGAGCCGGACCGGGTCGAGACGGTTGTGGCCCTGCCCGAAGATGCGCCCGCCGACCAGTTGATCGCATTGGGCGGCGGCGAGGGCGATGCGCCGCTCGACCTTGCCGCGGTCGACCGTGACTGGGACACCGGCGACGGCGAGGCGCGCAATGCCCGCGATGCCGAATGGGGCGCGATGAGCGGCGGGATGGGCGGCGACGGGGAGGACGCGCCCGACTGGGAGCAGCTGCGCGCGGCCGAAACCACGTTGGCCGAGCATCTTGAAGCGCAGATCGGCCCGCTCACCCGCTCCCCGCGCGAGGCCTTTATCGCGCGGCACATCATCGGGCTGCTCGACGAGGCGGGCTACTTGCCCTTCCCGCTCTCCGAAGTGACCGAGGACCTCGGCGTGGAGCTCGCCGAGGTCGAGGCGGCGCTCACGCTGGTGCAATCGCTCGACCCCGGCGGCGTGGGCGCGCGCAGCCTTGCCGAATGCATCGCCATCCAGGCACGCGAGGCCGACCGCTACGATCCGTGCATGAAGCTGCTGATCGACAATCTCGAACTGGTCGCGCGCGGCGAGGTCGAGCGGTTGAAGCGCCTGTGCCGGGTCGACGACGAGGATTTCGCCGACATGCTGCACGAATTGCGCGGCTACGACCCCAAGCCCGGCCTCGCCTTCGCCGCCTCTGCCACCGGCACGGTGGTGCCCGACATCCTGGTGACCGCCCGCGCCGACGGCGGCTGGGACATCGCCATCAACGAGGCGACCCTGCCGCGCCTGATCGTCAACCGCAGCTATTTCGTCGAACTGAGCGCAGGCGCGGGCGACAAGGCCTCGCAAGGCTGGCTCAAGGAGAAGCTGGCCGACGCGCATTGGCTGATCCGCGCACTGGACCAGCGGCAGCGCACGATCCTCAAGACCGCGGCCGAAATCGTCAGGCAGCAGGATGGCTTCTTTCGCCGCGGCGTCGCCGAACTGCGTCCGCTGACCTTGCGCGAAGTGGCCGAAAAGATCGAAATGCACGAAAGCACGGTCAGCCGGGTGACCAGCAACAAGTACCTCGCCTGTGCCCGCGGAACCTTCGAACTGAAATATTTCTTTACCAGCGGCGTAGGGTCCGCCGACGGCGAAGGCGCGTCGAGCGCGTCGATCAAGGCGCGGATCAAGGCGCTGATCGACGGTGAAGACGCCAAGAAGGTGCTCTCCGACCAGCAGCTGGTCGACCTGCTGAAGGCCGAAGGCTTCGATCTCGCGCGGCGCACCGTCGCCAAGTACCGCGAGGCGATCGGGCTGGGCTCCAGCGCCGAGCGGCGGCGGGCGAAGAAGATGGCCGGGTTGTAGTTTTCGTCGCCTGGTGAACGCCGCGCTGCCCGGAAGGCAGCGATCCGCACGTTCCCCGAACTAGGTACAAACCCTGCGACTCGGCGGAAATGCTGGCTTTACGAAGAATTAACCTTTTCCGTTCAGATGTTGTGTGGTTAATGACGGGCAACACCTCTTGCCGAGGCGTTACCATTGGGATCGGTCCGCAGGGGCCGGGGCAAACAGGGGACCAGCGATGCGCGTGCTGCTGATCGAAGACGAACCGACGACTGCCAAGGCGATCGAGCTGATGCTCACCACCGAAGGCTTCAATGTCTATTCGACCGACCTCGGCGAGGAAGGCTTGGACCTCGGCAAGCTGTATGATTACGACATCATCCTGCTCGACCTGAACCTGCCTGACATGCATGGTTACGACGTGCTCAAGAAATTGCGGGTCGCCAAGGTGCAGACCCCGGTGCTGATCCTGTCCGGCATCAGTGAAATGGATTCGAAGATCCGCAGCTTCGGCTTCGGCGCCGATGATTACGTGACCAAGCCGTTCCACCGCGAGGAACTGGTCGCCCGCATCCACGCCGTGGTGCGCCGTTCGAAGGGCCATTCGCAGTCGGTCATCCGCACCGGCAAGCTGGCGGTCAACCTTGATGCCAAGACCGTTGAAGTCGATGGCGCGCGGGTCCACCTGACCGGCAAGGAATATGCAATGCTGGAGCTCCTCTCGCTTCGCAAGGGCACCACGCTGACCAAAGAAATGTTCCTCAACCACCTTTACGGCGGGATGGACGAGCCCGAACTCAAGATCATCGACGTGTTCATTTGCAAGCTGCGCAAGAAGCTCAGCCTCGCTTGTGGCGGCGACAACTACATCGAAACCGTATGGGGCCGCGGCTACGTGCTGCGCGATTCGGAAACCGAGGTCGAAGCGGCCTAGCTTGGTTTTTCGAGGGCGCCTCCGCGCCCTCGTCCTCGGTGCCGCTTCACGCTTCGCGCTTTCGGCCCTTTGGGCCGTTGCAGCGCTCATGCGCACTGGACGCCGCGAGCTTCACAGCCAGGAGCGTCTCGCCGCAAAGACGGCTCAGGCAGGCGGTACTTTGCGCTGCGCCACGGAACACCGCCCTCCCCCTGCTGTTGCAACCTTCTCTGACAGAAGGAGCATCAGCATGTCCGACGATTTCAAGGCAGGTGACAAGGTCACTTGGTCCAGCCACGGCGGCACCGCGCACGGCAAGGTTGTGAAGAAACTCACCGAAGAAACCAGCATCAAGGGCCACAAGGCCGCTGCCTCCAAGGATGACCCGCAATACCTGGTCGAAACCGACGAGGGCAAGCAGGCCGCGCACAAGCCATCGGCGCTGAAGAAGGCTTAGCCATGTCTGGCAAGACCTTCACCCCGACGCAGCGCATGGCCTCGGCGGCGCGGCACGGGTTGCGGCTGC
>DAIQNP010000239.1:0-4537 GCA_036788335.1 Erythrobacter sp. | reverse complement strand
CGCAGTTCTACAAGCGTGATATCCTTTTGCGCTTCCCAGACGGCCAGGATGTCCGACGCCCGCTCTTCGACCCGATGCGACCGCATATCGCCACCCTGGGGCTTGGCAGCAAAGTCACCCGCATCACGCCGCAGGGCGTGCCAGCGGATCGCCGTCGAAGGTGCAACGCCAAAACGGGCTGCCGCAGCTCGGCAACTCATCCCATCATCAACCGCTGCCAGCAGACGGACACGCAAATCCAAAGAGAGAGGCTGACCCATCCATGCTGGCCTCCTTCACCAGCACAGATCCTGAATCAGAATTCACGGCAAACGGGAATCCCTCGTCGATTCAAAACGGTCGAAAACCGCTCTAAAAGCCCGAAGGTTTATGCTGGGGCTGCAACGCGAGATGTGTACCACCCAGCTGCGTGAGCAAATCCATTCCGAGCAATGATTGATCGCTCGTATCCGAGATGAGGATGAACCCGTCTGTAATGGTTCCGCCCTGCAGCGTGACCGAACCTGCTCGCGCTTCGCGCATCACGGTTCGTCCGCCCAGTGTCTCGACTTGGATGTTGCGAAAACCTTTGAGACCAAGGCGGTTTGCATCACTGCGCGACAGGATCGTGTGGCTTGCTCCGGTATCGATCATCAGCTCAACGTTATGGCCATTGATAATTGCGGTTGCATAAAGACGACCCGCGCGCTGAGAGCTTGGGGACAGGACTTTGGCTTGGAGGGTGGCATTGCGGTCGGTAGCTTGTTGAGGCTCTGGGACCGGCACCGCGGGCTGGGCCGATAGCAACAGGGTTCCCCCGACCGCAGTCAGGCAGGTTGCAATAAAGGTTCCCATATCAGACATTCTGCCGCTTTATCGCGCGAAGCTTTTATTTTCGGTTACCCAAACCGAGCTTATCTGCGAAGTGATCCGACCCTCGCACAATCATCGGGATGTCCATGAGAGCAGCAAAGTTCGGTGACAAATTTGCGCCAAGGACGACGCCTTAAGCGGTATCGTGCTGCTTCCTCAGTCTGCCAAGGTGCCAACGCAGACCCAAAGCGAGGAGCAAGGTCAGCAGCGCGCCAATCACGATGTCGCCAGCTGCACTGAAATAGGGCCACCGAGCTGAGGCGCGCGACGCGAATACGACATGCGCCTCGGGCGATACGGAATAGCCCTCATACTCATAGAGCTTCCGCAATCCGCCAGGCACGGCTGCCGCACGGGTGATGCCGGATATCTCTCGGGTCTCGGGTTCACGTGCCTTTTGTGTTTGCTTCACCTCGACAAACAAGTTGATCATGCGATCTTCGTCTCCGCCAGTAACAGGAGCGACCCAAAGGTCGCGCCCTACGAAAACAAAGCGCTCACGATAATACCCGATGCGGTCTAGTCTCACCAAACCGCGCGTGCGCACAAACCCGCCGCTGCCTGCAGAAGCATTGGCCAGCGAAGTGATCCCAGCTGGCTTTTCAGCAACGCCGCTTGTCATGAAGCCCAGCACGACGAGGATCGCGGCAATGAGCAGCGCTATGCCTGACAAGATGGTGAGAACACGCACAGTCAGGCTTTCTCGCTCAATCACCGTTTTGAGGCGAATCGGCCCGAGGGTCTGCCGACGCGCACGGAGCCGAAAATAGATAATCAACAGGAGCGGCAGTTCGAGAAGCAACGTGGTCAGTCCGATCGTCGCGACGGGGAACATTTGGTCCCAAGCGCGAAACTGCCATTCAGCCAAAGCTCCGAACAAACCGCGGTAGGTGTAAGCCTGCCACGTGAGGACTCCGGTGACGACTAAGCCCCACGCAATAGCAATGTAGACCAGCATGCGAACGGAAATCCGGCTTGAGCTATCTTTGCTTGTGATCGTTTCGTCCTGCATCGTGTTATCCGGCCAGCACCCTCATCTGGTGCCTTCGGAGGCCGCTCCCCAACCTTTCTGATACCTTATCCCGCCGCTTTGTCGATAATTCTCGAGTATTCCTTCCAGCTCGGAGTCGACAGCGCGCTGACGCAGCAATTGCCGGGCTTGCACGCGTTGCTCTGTGACCGGTGCCGCCGCGGCGCGCCGACCAAAGACGCTCCAGCGATCCCCTTCAAAAACGATAACGTCCCCCTGTCTGGCGCCTAGAAGGGGCTCAGGCGGCTCAGTGCTGAAACTGGCACTATCAATCACGACAAGTTCATCAGGAGTTCCCTCACGCTGGAGCGTAACGACGAACCTTTCCCCATAAAGCCATGGTCGGGCCAAAAGGTCGCCTTCGACCGCATCATCGAAGGATGCAGCAAGTTTGTGGTCAACATCACTGCGCAAAGCACGAACAAGCAAGGCTTCACGAGCTGCGCGCATAGCAAAATGGAAATCGCCGGAACTTTGCAAACCTCTGCGCTCGGCTTCATGACTTAATATCTTACGGGCAACCAAACCTTCGAGTGCGGTATTTTGTGAGGTGGCGAGCCCGCCCTGCCCCTTCATTGCCTCCTGTAATTCGCGCATGGTCACTTCTGTGTCATCCAGCACGACAAGAACCTGACCCTCTGGCACGCGCTCGCTGCATCCTGCAAGCCATGAAAGGGCCGAAATCATCACAACCGTGGCCGCGAGGCGAGGCCAAAAAGGGTTGCCGGGGCACATATTTCGGCACATTGTCCCATCATGCAAACCATATTTGACTGGGCGAGCGTGCTCTTGTTCTGCGCCTTGGCGGTCACGCTTCTTCACCGGTCTATGACCCCCCCCTTCGTTGATCGAATCATCGCGTATTTACCGCCTGCCGTCGGCTATGCCTTTGGCAATTGGCTCGGCAATGAAGGTCACTCAATGCCAGCTGCCGCGATTCTCGGGCTGTCTGCGCTTTATTATTTGGCCATTATAAAGCCAACCCGCGATTTTTTTAAGAAGCCGTGAGCAGCAAGGCGGCCCCTTCCCGAGTCTGCGCTTCGATGAAGGATGCCGCAAATGCATTCAGCAACCGTGCGGTTTCGGGTCCTGGCGCACCGGTGACCGAAAAGCGCGCCAACAATTCATCGCTCTGGTCTCCTGCGATCACGCCGCGCGCAATCTGAAAACGCTGTTCCCATAACCCGGTCGGAAACCGCGTCCCGACACGGGTCCAGTAAAGCACCGTGTCTTGACGCTCACCGCGCTGTGCAATCATCAGGCGCGATGGTATTGGACGATCATCAAGATTCAGAATAACGTCGCCTAGCTGGAGAACTTTGAAGCCAGACGCAGGATAGCACAATTCGGGACGATGCAGCTGGGTGGCGTAGGTCCGGGCCATGCCATAGGCTAGCAGGACAGTGATAATCGGGCCGTTGGTTGGTTCGAAAGCCCGAACGGCCAATTGGCTGTAGCTTGAGGCGCCAAGTTCGTCTGCAGAGCCCGTGATGACAGCGCTCGGCTTTTGCGACCGCCAACCAGCAAGCGGCCGGGCCAGGATTATATCAAGGTCTGCCTGCGCTTGTCTCGGCACCTTGAAATCTGGGCGGACACTTAAAGCCAGCAATCCACCGGTTGCGAGCATGGCGCCGAGAAGGGCATCTCTTCGGTGCATCATGACCGGAGCCTCCCAGTGAGAAATACGACAATACGATCAATCAGGAGCAGCAAACCGATGGCAAGCGTGAAACTTACCAGACCAGACAAAGGATGCAATATCGTCGACAGAACAGAGCTGCCGCGCCACTCAACAAGTGCCATCAAGGCGACCACGCGTCCGATGTTGGCGCTCATCGCAATTGGCACGGCGAGTGCGCCGGCAAGCCATGCCCTCAGGGTGCTATGATTGCGAATCCAATAGGCATAAAGCACACTGATCGACACGAGGCTCAGCGTCGAATTGGCACCTGCACAGGCATTCTCGATAGCCAGCACATAGGGCCCTGCAATAATCGTTCCCCTTTCGATCGCGGCATCAAGGCCGACAAATGTCCCGAGGGCCACAGCTTGCTCGGCGACAAAACCGCGTAATGCGGCATTGGCCGGCATCGACAATGTGTAGGGCAAAGGGATCACCATCGCGAGAAAGCCCAGAGGAAAGAGGCATTTTCGCAAGACAGGAAGGCCATAAAGGGCATAGATCAGTGAAACGCCCCCTGCCCAGACAGCCAAGGCGCTCAGCGACGCCATTGTGATTGCGCTTGCGAAAATCAAAAGCAGCGATGCTATGAGCAGCGATGACACCCAGATTGCTGGCGATCCGCGCTGCGATAAGGGGCGTGCGATTAAAACCTCTCGCCACAAAGCAAATCCCCCAAGGGTGAGGACAAGAGGAGCGAGCGACCCGGCCTCTGTTTGCCAGCTCGTCCGGGCCAGATCTGCAACCGCAGGTGCGGCGAACAGAAGAAAGGCACCCACAAGCATCAGTCTGGACAGGCGTGAGAACGGCTCCGCAAAAACCGAAGAGCGTATCGAATTGAGGTTTTCCGATGTCACCGAAGGGTCAATAGCGGATTGTGCCAGAGACGGGAATGGCTCATCCAAACGGCTTGAACACCCTAAGAGTCTGATTCGAAATTATCGGCATTGATTTCATGCTCTTGCGATGCGGCG
>DAIQNP010000238.1:0-4540 GCA_036788335.1 Erythrobacter sp. | reverse complement strand
TCACCACCTCGCTCTCGCCGGTGCTGGTGGCGGGCGTGCTCGCCTCCGTGCGGCATCTCAAGGAGTCTTCGGTCGAACGCAACGCGCAGCAACGCGCCGCTGCGCTGCTCAAGCTGAAATTCGCCGAAGCCGGCCTGCCGGTGATGGACAGCGTCACCCACATCGTCCCGCTGATGGTGGGCGACCCGGTGCGCGCCAAGAAGATCAGCGACATCCTGCTGGCCGAATACGGCGTCTATGTGCAGCCGATCAATTTCCCCACTGTCCCGCGCGGGACCGAGCGGCTGCGCTTCACCCCCGGACCACACCACACCGAGGTGATGATGGACGAATTGACCGAAGCGCTGGTCGAAATCTGGGACCGGCTGGAGATCGCGGTCGCCGAGGCGGCGTAACGCTTCCCCGTGCCGTAGCGTCCTTTGTGACGCGGCGCGGCTGGGCTAGGCACTCCCCCGAAAACAGAATCGGGAGAGAGCAGATGGGCGGCACGCCTGACCAGACCTATGCCGAGGTGGTGCTCGGTCGGCGCAGCATTCGCGGCTATCTCGACAAGCCGGTGCCGCGTGCGCTGATCGCGGAAGTGCTGACGCTGGCGATGCGCTCGCCCACTTCGATGAACACCCAGCCGTGGCATTTCCACGTCATCACCGGCGAACCGCTCGACCGCATCCGCAAGGGCAACACCGAACGCATCCTCGCCGGCGAACCCGACAGCCGCGAATTCCGCCGGGGCGAGCCCTTCGCCGGCGTCCACCGCACCCGCCAGGTCGAAGTCGCCAAGCAATTGTTCGGCGCGATGGGCATTGAACGGGACGACAGGGACGCGCGCCAGGACTGGGTGCTGCGCGGCTTCCGCCAGTTCGACGCGCCGGTGTGCGTGATCGTCACCTATGACCGCGACCTGTCCGGCAGCGACGACACCGCCTTCGATTGCGGCGCGGTGACGACGGCGCTGGTCAACGCCGCATGGTCGCGGGGCTTGGGCTGCGTGATCAACTCGCAAGGGATCATGCAAAGCCCGGTGGTGCGCGAACACGCCGGGATTCCTGACGATCAGGTGATCATGAAAGCGGTCGCGATGGGCTGGCCCGATCCGGACTTCCCGGCCAATGCCGTGGTGAGCCTGCGCCGGGGTGTGGACGAGGCAGCGCGGTTCGTGGGGTTTGGGTGAGGCACCACGCCAACGCTGGCGACATCGGTCCAGCCTTGCCGATGCCCCCCCTCGCACCTGCACGATCGCGACGGGCCGGGACCGGCCGCCTATGCGAAACAACCGGCCGCGCCCTACCCTGTCGCCGCCGGATGAGACGTCGCAGGGGATGTGCGGCTTTCCGCGCATCAGCGTGAACAGGTTCTTTCGTTCGCGCTACGGGGTTTCAAGGCGGGCGTCGCAATGATGCTGCTGTAAATCATGGGCTAGGCTCCACGTGCCGCGCGAAAGAAGTCGCCGAAGCAGGAGTGCTCTGTGATCAGACGCATCAGACCCGATCAAGTCCGGCTGGGCATGTATGTCCGAGGCATCGGCGGGTCATTCGTCAGCCACCCGTTCTGGCGAACGCGCTTCGAGCTGACCTTGCAAGCGGATGTCGACCGGCTGCGCGCTTGCCGCGTTCCCTATGTCGAGATTGATGAAGCGCTGGGATGCGGTCCGCTCCCCGACGCGGAGCTCTCGCCGCGTTCCGATGTGTACCTGGTCGATCACATCGGCCAGAACCTTCGCGATCCTTCGAGGCAGGCCGCCCGTCGGAGCGCGAGACCGGCCATGTCGGCCAGGAGCGTCGAACATGATCATGCCGTGCGCACGGTAGCGCGGGCCAAGTCCTTCGTTTCCGAGTTGTTCAACACGGCCCGTCTGGGCGGCGATGTCCCGGTCGCGCAGGCGATCGAACTGGTCGAGGAAATCGATGCGATGTTCGAGCAGGGGAATCACCTGCTGTTCGATGTGGTCCGGATGAAAACGGCGGACGAATATACCTATCTTCATTCGGTGGCGGTCTGTGCGCTGATGCTCAAGCTCGCCCGCCAGATCGATCTGCCCGGAGACCAGGTGCGCGATTGCGGGCTGGCCGGCTTGTTGCACGATGTCGGCAAAATGCGGATTCCTCTGGAGGTGCTGCACAAGCGCGAAGCGCTGTCCGATGCCGAATTCGGAGCGATCAAGTCCCATGCATACGAGGGATACCTGATCCTGCGCGATGTCGAGGGGCTGCCGGGGGCCGCCGTCGACGTCGCCCACCTGCACCACGAGAAGATCGACGGTTCGGGCTATCCTCTGGGATTGACCGGCGAACAGATCCCGCAGGTCGCGCGAATGGGTGCCATTTGCGATGTCTATGATGCCCTGACCTCAAACCGCGCCTACAAGGCGGCATGGACTCCGGCAGTAGCGATCGAGACGATGATCAGCTCGACCGGCCATTTCGATGTCGAACTGCTGGACGCTTTTGCGCAAAGCATCGGCCTCATGCCTCCTGCCGAAACCCAAGACCTGAGCCACGAGGCCAGGCGGGGCATCGGCGCTTCGTCCTGACCGGGCTGCCGGGCAAGTATCAGCCAGGCAAGCAGGCAGGCTCCCTGTCGGGGGCAGCTTCCGGCTCAAACGACATTATCCGAGCCGCCGTCTCGCCACCTCGGCGAGACGACGGTGGGATTCACCGCAAGCTCACCACATTGTCGCTCGCTTCGCGCACGCGGGTGCCGTTGAACAGGCTCATCATCGGGTCGTCCTCGACGATCACCACCTCGGCCGCGCCGAAGCCGTTGAAGCCGGTCTTCATTGCCGCGCCGTAAGCGCCGAGCATCCCGATCTCGATATAGTCGCCCGCCTGAATGTCGGACGGCAGCGCGAAGGGGCCCTTCATGTAATCGGCATCGTCGCAGGTGGGACCGTAGAAGGCGAAATCCTCGTCCTCCTTGATCAGGTCGTCTTCCAGCGCGCGCACCGGGAAACGCCATGCGACGTGCGCAGCGTCATACAGCGCGCCATAAGCGCCGTCGTTGATGTAGAGTTCCTCGCCGCGGCGCTTGTTCACCTGCACCACCATCGAGGAGTATTCAGCCGACAGCGCGCGGCCGGGTTCGCACCACAGCTCGGCATTGTAGGCGATCGGCAGGGCTTCGAAATGCCTGGCGATGATCGCGAAGTAATCTTCCATCGGCGGCGGTTCCAAGCCGGGATAGGCGCTGGGGAAGCCCCCGCCCACGTCGATCATGTCGATCACCACCGAAGCCTCGGCAATGGCCGCACGGGTGCGGTCGAGCGCCTGCACGAAGGCGAACGGGGTCATCGCCTGGCTGCCGACATGGAAGCACACGCCCAGCCAGTCGCAATGCTGGCGGGCCTGCTGGAGCAGTTGCGGCGCTTCGATCAGGTCGCAGCCGAACTTGGACGCGAGGCTGAGTTCGGAATACTCGCTCGACACCCGCAACCGGACGCACAGGCGCAGGTCGCGCGCCGGGTCGCCGGTTTCGGGGTTGCGGCAGGCATCGACGATCTTTTCCAGCTCCTCGACCGTGTCGAGGCTGAAGGTGCGCACGCCGTGCTGGAAATAGGCTTCGGCAATCGCCGCCGGGGTCTTCACCGGGTGCATGAAGCACAGCACGGCGGCGGGCAGAATGCCGCGCACCAGCCGCACCTCGGCGATCGAGGCGACATCGTAATGGGTCACGCCCGCATCCCACAGCACCGCGATCAGATCGGGCGCGGGGTTGGCCTTGACGGCATAGAGCACCTTGCCCGGAAACTTCTCGACGAAGAAACGGGCGGCGCGCCGCGCGGCATGCGGGCGGTTGAGAATAACGGGTTCGTCCGGCGAAAGAGCGCGAACTACAGCCTTAGCGTCAGGATAAATGTGCAACTCAAGGGACCCCCGAAACGGTTTGTGAAAACCATAAAACGACAAGCTGCCTTGCGGTTAGGAAGTCCCCTTGGGGCAGCGGGAACGGGGCAAATAGGGCTTGGGGACCGAATTGCAATCAAAAAATGGGCGATCAGGGAGCCGCACGGGGGCGAAATGTTACTTTTTGAAGACAGCTGCACCCAAGCGACCGCAATGTGACAATTTACCGCGTTCCGGCGGCGGCCGGCACGGGCTCAGAAGGCGATTTTCGGTGTCTGGTCGACCCTGCCCAGCTCGCTGTCGTCGAGCCGGTCGAAATCGGCTTCGGCAAATCCGAGCGCTCCGGCAAAAAGCACCGCCGGGAAGGATTCGCGCGCCGAATTGAACCGCGCGACCGCTGCGTTCAGGGCGCGGCGGGCGGCAGCCAGCTTGTCCTCGACATCGCCGAGTTCGTTCTGGAGCGACTGGAAGTTGGCCGAAGCCTTCAGGTCGGGATAGGCCTCCCCCAACGCCAGCAAGCTGTCGAGCGCGACGCGCAGCTGCGCCTCGCTGGCCGATGACGGAGCGCCGCGGGCAGCCGCATTGCGCGCGGCGATCACCGCTTCGAGCGTTTGCGCCTCATGCCCGGCATAGCCTTTGACAGTCTCGACCAGATTGGGGATCAGATCGTGCCGCTGGCGCAGCTGCGCATCGATATCGGC